>JAAYHN010000120.1 GCA_012735395.1 Alcaligenaceae bacterium
ATGGTTTGCGTGATGACATTGTTCAGGAAAGTCCGGTCATGGCTAACCAGCAAAACGGTGCCGTTGAAGTCTTGTAATAACTCTTCCAGCAGTTCCAGTGTTTCAATATCAAGATCGTTGGTCGGCTCGTCCATCACCAGGATATTGGCAGGACGCGCAAAAAGCCGTGCCAGCAGAAGGCGGGCCCGCTCACCGCCCGACAGGCTGGAGACGGGTGATTGCGCACGGGCCGGTGAGAACAGGAAATCACCAAGATAACTCATGACGTGTTTGCGTTGCTGGCCAATTTCAACCCATTCACTGCCGGGGTTGATTACTTCGGTAAGGATGGCGTTTTCATCAAGCTGTTCACGCATTTGGTCAAAATAGGCAATGGAAAGGTTGGTGCCCAGTTTGACTTTACCTTCACTGGGGGTAATTTTGCCCAGGATAATTTTAAGGAGCGTGGTTTTGCCGGCGCCGTTAGGGCCTATCAAACCAATGCGGTCTCCTCGCATAATGGTGGTTGAATAATTCCGGATAACCGTTTTGCTGCCAAACGAGTGGGTGACATTTTCCAGTTCGGCAACCAGTTTGCCGGATTTCTCACCCACAGAAACCGCCAGGTTGACATTGCCTATCCGTTCGCGCCGTTCACTGCGTTCCCGACGTAATGATTCGAGCCGTTTGACCCGGCCTTCGTTACGGGTGCGGCGGGCTTCCACCCCTTTGCGTATCCAGACTTCTTCCTGGGCCAAAAACTTGTCAAAACGTTCGTTTTGCAGTTTTTCAGCTTCAAGCCATTCGGCTTTGCGAACCTGCCATTGGCTGAAATTGCCTGGAAAACTGTGAAGTTTGCCGCGATCAAGCTCAATAATGCGGGTAGTGACGGCATCAAGGAAGCGACGGTCGTGAGTAATGATGACGCAGGCGCTTCGGCTGTTCCGTATCATGTCTTCGAGCCAGAGAATACCTTCAAAGTCCAGGTGGTTGGTGGGTTCGTCCAGGAGTAGCAGATCGGGCTCTTCAATAAAGGCACGGGCCAGGGCAATGCGTTTGCGGGTGCCGCCGGAAAGCCCGCTGGCTGGCGCTTCCGGATTGAGTCCCAGTTTTTCAATAATGGCGCTGGCGCGTGCGGGGCGGGCCCAGTCTTCAGATTCCAGAATATCGCCGCAGATGTTTTCGTAGATGGTTTGGGTTTCGTTCAGGGCGGGTTCCTGTTCAACGGTGACCACCCGTAAACCGCCCAACCGGGATATTTCACCATCATCGGCTTCCGTGCGGCCATCGAGAATACGTAGCAGGGATGATTTGCCAGCGCCATTGCGGCCAATCAGGCCGATTCTTTCATTTTCCTGGATAGTAAGATTGGCATTGTCGAGCAGGGCGTGGTGACCAAAAGCAAGGTGGGCATTGATAAGTGTAATAAGTGTTTGTACGGCCATAATTCAGATTCAGTATTCAGGGGAATATTTTTTGGATAATTGTCGCATTATTCTTGTTATATAAAGGGACTTTAACACCTTTAACATGAATAAGTCGGTTAAAATCCTTTTTGGCAAAGCAGACTGGGCAATCGCGGGGGTTTATACCCTCGAGGAACGTCCGGACTCCATAGGGCAGGATAGCGGCTAACAGCCGTCCGGTTGCGCAGGCAACCGAGGAATAGGGCCACAGAGACGAGACTGCGGTGTGGGCATGCAAATGCACTGATACGGCTACTTCCGTATGGCATTGTCGCAAGACAATAACACGGCAGGGTGAAACGCGGTAACCTCTATCCGGAGCAACATCAAATAGGCATGTGTCCGGGTTCTCCCGGGAAGGGCGGCTCGTCCAAGCATGCGGGTAGGTGGCTAGAACGTATCAGCAATGATACGTCCAGAGGAATGATTGCCAACCAGTTTACTGGTTTACAGAATCCGGCTTATAGGTCTGCTTTGTCAATTCTTCAGTGTTTTTTTCGTAAATTGTTAATAAATGATAATAATAATCAGGCAATTTTTACAGATCTTCCCATATCACTTTCACATTATTTTTTAAGGGCTTGATTTATAAAAGCCTTTCTATTTTCCGTTTTTTGAATATATCGCTAAGTCATTGTAGTTATTGGAAAAAGTCAGGAAATAATGCTTGACCAAATATCTGCCTTGTCTTAAAGTGGGAAAAAGTAGGGAATTGTGTGAAAAAGTGGGGAAAAAGTGGTATTTCAGGGGAATAGTGCACTTACGCTAGATGCCAAAGGACGGATGACTATTCCGGCCCGGTATCGTGACGCACTTATGGAATCCGCGAATGGTGCTTTAACCATTACCCGTAATTTCGATGGCGGCTTGTTGATTTATCCCCGTCATGAGTGGGAAGAAAAGCGTGAGGCCATCATGAAACTGCCAATGTCCGCCCGTCATGTACAGCGCATGTTGCTGGGTAATGCCCAGGACGTGGATATTGACAGTGCCGGGCGGGTATTGATAGCGCCCGAGTTGCGAAATGCGGCCGCCATGGTCAAGGAAGTTGTATTGGTGGGCATGGGGCGGCATTTTGATCTTTGGGATGCCCAGTTGTTCGCACAAATGCAGGCAGAAGATATGGCAAAGGGTTTGCCGGAAAGTTTGGATGATTTTTCATTGTGATGTCAGAAAGTTTTGTTCATAAGACGGTGTTGCTCGGAGCAACTGTCAATGCGCTGGTTCATGATGAATTCAATGCAAAGGCCAAATGGGTTCACGATTTACTGCCTTCCTGCAATAAAGAAGGGGTTTTTGTCGATGGCACTTTTGGCAGGGGGGGGCATAGCCGTTATTTGCTGTCGCATCTGGCACCCAATGCCAGGTTGTTCGTATTTGACAAAGATCCGCTGGCTATGGAGTCGGCCCGGCAATTGCAGCAGGAAGATGCCCGGGTAGAAATTGTTCATGGCGGTTTTTCTTCCATGGAAGAAGAATTACGGCAGCGCGGCATTGCCCGGGTACAGGGTGTTTTACTTGATTTGGGCGTGTCTTCCCCACAAATTGATGATGCTTCCAGGGGGTTTTCCTTTATGCGTGAAGGCCCGCTGGATATGAGAATGGATACCAGTCGCGGCATGACTGCGGCTGATTGGTTGGCGCAAGCCAGTATTGAAGAAATGACGGAGGTTATAAAGAATTATGGCGAAGAACGGTTTGCTTTCCCGATTGCAAAGGCGATTGATCATCGCCGCAAATCCGGCACTTTGTGCACCACGCTCGAACTTGCCGAGCTCGTCTCAACCGTCGTCCGGACGCGGGAAAAAGGTCAACACCCGGCCACACGCACCTTTCAGGCTATACGGATTCACATCAATCAAGAGCTCGAAGAGCTGGCGAGCACCCTCGCGTCAATTTTAAGATTGTTGGCGCCGGGGGGCAGAATGTCGGTTATCAGTTTTCACTCGCTTGAAGACCGGATGGTCAAGCAATGTATAGCGGCGGCAGCCAAGCCTGGTGCCGATTATGCCCGTCTTCCCTTGCGTGAAAGTGAAATGCCGCAACCTGTCATGAAAAATCTGGGCCGTGTTTTGGCAAGCAACGAGGAAATAGCTGGCAATCCGCGCTCACGTTCTGCCGTTTTACGCGTGGCCCAAAGAACCCATACTGACATGTCAGATGCTGATGCTTTCGTTACCAGGCTCTCCGGAAAAAGGAGAGCCTCATGGCGCGCCTGATATTATTATTGCTTGTAATGGGTTTTGTATATAGTGCCATTATGCTGGTTTCGGTCCGTTACCAGCAAAGGCAGATATATGTCAATATTGAAAAAGCGCAGGCCATAGAAAAAGATCTTGAGGTTGACTGGAGTTATTTGCAGCTTGAACGGGCCCAGCTTACAACGAATGCAAATATATTACAGGTTACGTCTGAAAAACTGAAAATGCAGATGCCTCATATAGGTCAGATTATTTATATTAAAGATTCTGAACTTGACCAAAGTCTGGCATTACCTGTTGTGCAACAGGACGAATAAGGAGGTCAGATGTTTAAGTTCGGCAAGAAAAAGTCTTCTGACCAGGCAAGGCAGGGTAGGCCAGCGGGTTATTCCCGTCATTTCAGTAGCCCGGTATTGCACGTCCAGATTCCCAGATGGCGCTCACGCCTTCTTTTTTTGATTATTTCCTGCTGCTTCGTGGCCGTTATTAGCAAGGCGTTAATTGTCCAGGTTCTGAATACCGAATTTTTGCAGGCTGAAGGTGAGAAACGTTTTGAGCGTACCCTGGTGCTGCCTGCAAAAAGGGGCTCTATTTTTGACCGTAACGGTGAGCCGCTGGCAAGCAGTGTAAATGCGTATGCGGTTTGGGTCGTACCCGAGAAAGCTGATACCAATGCTTCTCCAGAGCAAAAGAAAAAACTGGCAGAAATTTTGCAAATGCCCCTGAAAGACTTGCAGGCAAGGCTCAAAGAGCATGATAAAACCTTTGTTTACCTGAAAAGGCAGATCTCGGTTGCCCAGCAAAGCGCCATCAAAGAATTGAAGCTGGAAGGCGTTCATTTCCTGCCAGAGTCCAAGCGTAATTATCCGCAAGGTAGTTTAATGGCTCACGTTGTCGGTTTTACCAATATCGAAGACAAGGGCATTGAGGGTGTTGAGTTACAATTGAATGAGGGGCTGAGCGGGACACCGGGTTTACGCAGGGTTTTGCGGGATCGTCTGGGGCAAATTATTGCCGATGTGCAGGAAGTAGAGCAACCGGTAAACGGGAAAGACGTTACTTTGACAATAGACCGTACCATCCAGCATTTAACGGTCCAGGCGCTGGAAAAGGCCATGAAGAAGCACCAGGCCGACTCGGCAGCGGCATTGGTGATTGATACCAACAGTGGCGAAATCCTGTCTATGGTCAGTTTGCCCAGTTATGATCCCAATGAACAAAGTCAGCGCAAAGGT
The DNA here is from genome assembly GCA_012735395.1 of Alcaligenaceae bacterium. Classification (GTDB taxonomy): domain Bacteria; phylum Pseudomonadota; class Gammaproteobacteria; order Burkholderiales; family Burkholderiaceae_B; genus Advenella. Next base: position 4,882 of record JAAYHN010000120.1, read on the forward strand.
CCGGCATTGCGTAACCGGGGCATTACCGATACCTTTGAACCCGGTTCCATTATCAAGCCTTTGGTAGTGGGCTTGGCCCTGGATGCGGGCAGTATCACCAAAAACACCTTATTCAATACGGGTAGTGGCTCATATCGCTATCAAGGAGCCACCATTACCGATGTCAGTACCCGTAACGGGACCTTGAATGCCGCCGGGATTCTACGTCGTTCCAGCAATATTGGTATGGCCATGATTTCCGAGCGCCTTCGTGCACAGCAGATGTGGACAGTATTCAATGCACTGGGGTTTGGACAGGCACCCAATACCAACTTTCCGGGTGCTGCTTCTGGCAGGGTCCGTCCCTGGGAGCGCTGGAAGCTGATTGAAAAAGCGACCATGTCTTATGGCTATGGCTTATCGGTGTCATTATTGCAAATTGCCCAGGCCTATACGACATTTGCACGTGATGGAGACATGATTTCCCTGTCCCTGATCAAGCAGGCAAAACAACCAACCAGCATTCAGATTTTCAAGTCAAAAATTGCGCGTGATGTCCGTGCCATGCTGGAAGAGTCATCCGGACGGGAAGGCAATAAAATCCAGGCGATGGTTGAAGGGTATCGTATTGGCGGTAAAAGTGGGACGGCAAGGCAGATTGTTAACGGGCGGTATAGCCGGTCGGCCTATCGCGGGTCATTTGTTTCTATAGCGCCTATTTCCAAGCCAAGAATTGTGGTGGCAGTCACTATTGATCGACCCCAGAAAGGGGGCTATTACGGAACGGTTGTGGCGGGGCCGGTTGCGGCTGAAATTATTGAAGGTACTTTAAAACACCTGGCTGTGCCGCCCGATGCACCCATAGAGTCATCGCTAGAGGCGAAAAATCAAAATAACTCAAGCAGGAGAAATCAGGGATGAGTAACGTACAGTCCATATTGATCTGGTTAAAACAGCAGGTTGCGTCAGGGGCTCATCTCAGGCTTGACTCAAGAGAAATCCAGAAAGGGGATGTTTTTGTTGCTTGTGCAGGCAGCACCCAAAATGGTGCTGTTTTTATTTCCGATGCCATAAAAAATGGTGCAGCGGCTGTTTTACTGGAACAGCCCGGGTCGTATGATAGCGTACCGGCATGTGCCGTGCCTTTATTGCCTGTTCCGCAACTGCGCCGGATATTGGGTGAACTGGGTGATGCCTGGTACGGATCACCCTCAGATCAGGTTGCTGTTATTGCGGTTACGGGTACAAACGGGAAAACATCCTGCGCCACCTGGATTGCCAAGGCACTAACCCTTAATGGCATGCCGTGTGCAACCATAGGTACCCTGGGCGTGGTTCTGCCCGACAACTCGAATCTTGGTGGTTCATTAACCACCCCTGACGTACTGACCCTGCATCGATTGCTGGCAGACTTGAGAAACCGTCAGGTCACTGCGGTCGCGATCGAAGCTTCCTCCATCGGGCTGGATCAAGGGCGAATGGATGGCTTGCGTATCCGGATTGCCGCTTTTTCGAACCTGACCCTGGATCACCTGGATTACCACCAGGACATGGCCCAATACGAGCAGGCAAAAATGCGCCTGTTCTGCTGGCCTGGCGTGCAGCATGCCATTATCAATCTTGATGATCTGGCGGGTGAGCGTATGTTTCATGGCTCACAGGCCGCCAATACGGTAGGTTATTCACTTAAGAACCACCCGGAAGCATTAATCCTGGCTAAAGAACACCGGTTTGATGATTATGGGCTGGCCTTTAATTTATATAGCCCTCATGGCGAGGCGCAGGTATTGACGCGTTTGCTGGGCGAACACAATATTTCCAATTTATTGCTGGTGGCCGGTGTCTTGCAGGCCATGGGCTGGGAAATTGCCAATATCGTTAAAACCATTGTTTTGCTTGAACCGGTGCCGGGACGCCTGCAAATTGTAAAAGGTGTAAAGCCTGCCAGTGATATTGGCATGCAACCCTTGATTGTGGTTGACTATTCGCATACTCCTGATTCCCTGGAACGGGCACTGGACGCCTTGCGCCCAACGGCACAGGCGCGTCGGGGTAAATTGGTGTGTATCTTTGGCTGTGGTGGTGACCGGGATAAAACGAAACGCCCTGTTATGGGCAAGATAGCGGCAACAAAAGCTGACAGGGTCACTGTTACCAGCGACAATCCCCGGACTGAGGTGCCGGAAAAAATTATTGCCGATATCCTGCAGGGTATGCCGGCAGGAGCGAGTGTACAGGAAAACCGTGCCAGTGCCATTTTGCAGGGTGTCTTGCAGGCCTCGGCTGAAGATGTCATTTTAATTGCGGGTAAAGGACATGAAACCTATCAGGAAATCAATCATGTCAAAACCGCATTTGATGATCGTGAATGGGCAAAGCTGGCATTGGCTTTACGTTATTCCCGTCAGGTTTCCACTGATTCCCGTCATGTCGCTAAAGACCAGATATTTATTGCTTTGCAGGGTGAAAATTTTGACGCGCATCATTTTCTGGCCGATGTCCAGCAGGCACAAGCTTTGCTGGCGGTTGTAAACCGCAAAAAAACAGAACTGGATTTGTTGCAGGTACAGGTGGCCGATACCGGAAAAGCCCTGGAATTAATGGGCAAGGCCTGGCGGTCCTTATTTGACATTCCGGTGATTGGTGTAGCTGGCAGTAATGGTAAAACCACAACCAAGGAAATGATTGCCTCCATCCTGGCCGAATATGCCGGACCTGATCATTGCCTGGCAACAAAGGGTAATTTGAATAACCAGATTGGTGTCCCGCTTAGTCTGCTGCGTTTAAATGAATCCCATAAACTGGCGGTGTTTGAGCTGGGCATGAACCATCCCGGTGAAATCCGCAACCTGGCTGATCTGGCACAACCTACTGTCGGGCTGGTGAATAATGCGCAGCGAGAGCACCAGGAATTCATGCAGACCGTAGAAGCGGTAGCACTTGAGAATGGTGATGTGATTGCCGGTCTGCCTGAAAATGGCACCGCTGTTTTTCCTGCTGATGAGCCTTATACCCCTTTATGGCAGAAAATTGCCGGGAAACGCCGGTGTATTTTGTTCGGGTTCACGGAACAGGCCGATGTGACCGCAAAAGAGGTACATGCTGAAATAAATGGCAGCCGTTTTCTGCTTGTAACCCCTCAGGGCCAGGCAATGGTTTCATTAAGCATACCGGGGCAGCATAATGTCCGTAATGCGCTGGCGGCAACCGCATGTGCGCTGGCAGTAGGCATACCTCTGGATACCATTATCATTGGGTTACAAAAATTTAGCCCGGTTAAGGGGCGAATGCAAAGTTTTACACTGCCAGACGGTACAAAACTGTTTGATGACTCGTATAATGCAAACCCTGATTCTGTTTGTGCCGCTATTGATGTGTTATCACAATTGCCGGGCGTCAAGGTTCTGGTCCTTGGCGATATGGCCGAAGTGGGCGAAAACGGTCCGCAAATGCATACGGAAGTGGGTCTTTATGCTAAAGAAAAAGGCATTGATTATCTACTGGCTTATGGTAAGGCTTCACGGGAAACCGTACAGGCCTTTGGGTCGCTGGCAAGGCATTTTGAAAATATCCACCAGATAGAACAGCACATCAGAACATTAAAACCGGAAAATATTTTAGTAAAAGGATCAAGATCAATGCGTATGGAGCGGGTTATTGAAGACCTGACAAATGCTTCATCCATTGAAGGGGAAAAAGATGCTGTATGAGTTATTCGGGTGGTTATCCGAGGATATTAGTGGCTTTGGCGTATTTGAATATATTACGCTGCGGGCCATGCTGGCATGCGCCACTGCGCTGTTTATCGGTTTGTGGTTTGGGCCTCGCGTCATACGCAAGTTAACCGAACTTAAAATCGGGCAGGCAGTCCGTAGTTATGGCCCCGAATCGCATTTGGTTAAAAACGGTACGCCTACTATGGGCGGTGTATTGATTTTAATTGCCATTGGTATCAGTACTTTGTTGTGGGCCGATTTAAGCAACCGTTTTGTCTGGGTGGTGTTGCTGGTTACTTTCGGCTTTGGGACGATTGGCTGGGTTGATGATTATCGTAAGGTTGTGTACCGGAATCCGGAAGGGATGTCTTCCCGAGAGAAGTTTTGCTGGCAGGCGTTAATTGGCCTGATCGCCTCGGTTTATCTTACCTTCGCGGTTTCCGCACCGGCCAATGCCGATTTATGGCCTTTATTTAAAGAGTGGGTGTTAAGTGGTTTCACTATGCCGCTGCCTTCACGTGCCGACCTGATCGTACCGTTTTTCAAAAGTGTCAGTTATCCCCTGGGCGTATTTGGTTTTGCAGCGCTTACCTGGATGGTAATTGTGGGAACCAGTAATGCCGTGAACCTGACCGATGGCCTGGATGGCCTGGCAATTATGCCAACGGTCATGGTAGGCAGTGCCTTGGGAATTTTTGCCTATGTGGTGGGCCGTACCGATTATTCAAAATATTTGCTTTTTCCTTATATTCCGGGCGCTTCCGAAATGCTGATCTTATGCGCGGCTTTGGCGGGGGCCGGCCTGGCTTTCCTTTGGTTCAATGCTTATCCCGCCCAGGTTTTCATGGGTGATGTTGGTGCGCTGGCATTGGGGGGCATGCTGGGAACAGTGGCGGTTATTGTCCGGCAGGAAATTGTTTTGTTTATTATGGGCGGTGTTTTTGTGGTTGAAACCCTGTCGGTCATGATTCAGGTTTTATGGTTCAAGTATACAAAGAAAAAATATGGGACAGGGCGCCGTATTTTGCGCATGGCACCATTGCATCATCATTTTGAGGTCGGTGGCTGGAAGGAAACCCAGGTGGTTGTGCGCTTCTGGATTATTACCATGATGCTGGTATTGCTTGGTTTGGCTACATTGAAATTACGATGAATACATTATCTGAGAACACTTCTTTTTTTCCTTCCTCCGTCCTGGTTCTGGGGCTCGGAGAGACAGGGCTGGCTGCAGCCTTATGGTGCCTGCAGCATCAGATTCGTGTACGGATTGCCGATACCCGTGATAACCCCCCCGGGCTTGACCGGCTTGATCCGGCTACGCAGTCTTTTGATACGTTCCTGGGCAGTCATTGTTTTGACGGGCAGGTGCTTAATGGGGTTGAGGCCATTGTTTTAAGTCCCGGGCTGGTGCCCTCCGAGCCTCAGTTGGCTGCTTTGCTGGATAAGGCAAAACAGCAGGATATTGAAATACTGGGTGAGGTTGAGCTGTTTGCCCGTGCGCTGGCACAGTTAAGGCAGGCACAGGGTTATGAACCAAAAATTATTGGTGTTACCGGTACCAATGGTAAAACCACGGTCACCACCATGGTGCGTAATATGTTGCAGGAAGCAGGGTTAAGTGCCGTTGCGGCCGGAAACATCAGCCCTTCCGCGCTTACTGCCCTAATGGATTGCATGGCCAGCAATGCTTTGCCCGATGTATGGGTTATGGAGCTGTCCAGTTTCCAGTTGCTGACTACCCAATCTTTGCATCCCGATGCCTCTGTCGTACTGAATGTGACTCAGGATCATCTGGATTGGCATGCCGATATGCAAGAGTATGCCGGGTGCAAGGCAAAACTGCTTGACTTGAGCCAGGTTGCTGTCATTAACCGGGATGATGAACTGGTTCGTGGCATGGTACAGTTTCATGATGACCTGAACGTGCGTACATTTGGTGAGACTGAACCCGTTCTGGCCAATGACCTTGGTCTGGAAGACAGTCAGGGTGTCATGTGGCTGGCAGCCAGCGAATCTGATGAGTTTGGTTTGCCTGAAACCACCGGGCGCAAGAAAAAAAATACGGAGCGGCCGGTACGAAAACACGGGCAGCTTAAGCGGTTGATGCCTGCTGATGCCATGCTGGTGCGGGGAAGGCATAATGCCATGAATGCCTTGGCTGCCATGGCATTATGCAGGGCACTGGGGATTGGCTGGACGCCATTGCTTAATGCTTTAAGGAATTATACGGCCGAGCCGCACCGGACGAATTTTGTTCGAAGTATCAAAGGCGTTGATTTTATCAATGACAGCAAAGGTACGAATGTTGGCTCTACGGTGGCTGCCCTCAAGGGTATGGGGCGTAAAGTCGTCTTGATTGCCGGGGGCCTGGGTAAGGGGCAGGACTTTTCTCCCATGGTGGCACCGGTTGCCCGGTTTGCCCGGGCGGTTATCCTGATTGGCAAAGATGCCCCGGTTCTTGAGCAGGCGCTGGCGCCGTCAGGTGTTCAGTGTATTCATGCCGCTTCTTTGGAAAATGCGGTGGCCATGGCGCTGGAACAGGCCCTGGAAGGTGATGTTGTATTGTTGTCACCGGCATGTGCCAGTATGGATATGTTCAGAAATTATAATCATCGTGGCGATGCGTTTATTGATGCCGTTAACGAACTGGCTCTCGATAACGGAGAGGTGGCATGAGTCTTTTAAGAGACCTTCGCTCCAGCGTGAATGCGGTCAAGCCTGGTCGCACGACCATGCGTAATTATGATTTGCTGCTGGTGGTTGCGGTCTCTGCCTTGTTGCTGTGCGGATTGATTATGGTGTTCTCTGCGTCAATCGCTTTGGTTGACGGGCCTAAATATGTCAATACGAGCCGTTACTATTTTTTCATCCGGCATGCCGTTTATATTGCAGTGGGCCTGCTGTTTTTTGGCCTGACGCTGATGGTTCCCATGAGTTTCTGGGAGAAACACGCCATTGGGGTGTTTGTTGTGGCTCTGGTAATGCTGGTGCTGGTGCTGGTTCCTTTTATTGGCCGGGAGGTTAATGGTGCCCATCGGTGGATTCCTATCGGACCGGTCAATTTCCAGCCTTCGGAATTTATGAAAGTGGCCATGCTGCTGTTTGCGGCCGATTATACGGTACGAAAACAAAAATATATGCAGCATATCTGGCGTGGTTTCGGGCCCATGGGGCTGGCGCTTGCCATGGTAGGCATACTGCTTTTGCTTGAGCCCGATCTGGGTGCCTTTATGGTAACGGTGGCCATCTCCGTTGGGATTCTGTTTTTGGGTGGGATCAATCTTTTTCTGTTTGTGATTGTCATCATACTGCTTGCGCTTGTTATTTCCCTGCTGATTTTATTGGCACCGTGGCGTATGGCAAGGATAACCGCCTATTTGAATCCCTTTGATGCCGACAATGCACAATCAAGTGCCTATCAATTGGTGCATTCATTAATTGCGATCGGGCGGGGTGAATGGTTTGGTGTCGGTTTGGGGTTTAGCGTGGAAAAGCTGCACTATTTGCCCGAAGCGCATACTGATTTCATTATTGCCGTTATCGGAGAGGAACTGGGTTTTGTTGGTATCACCGCCGTTGTTCTGCTGTTTTTTATTATTGTGAAAAAATGCTTTGAAATTGGCCGTTCCGCCATTGCGATGGATCGGGAGTTCAGCGGTCTTGTGGCCCAAGGGGTCGGGATCTGGCTTGGTGTGCAGGCATTTATTAACCTGGGTGTTTGTTTGGGTTTATTGCCCACCAAAGGCCTGACATTGCCATTGGTCAGTTATGGCGGTTCTTCTATTGTTATGAACCTGATTGCGCTTGCCATTCTCTTGCGGATTGATTTTGAAAACAGGCAAATGATGCGTGGCCAGCATGTCAATAAAGAGAAAAAAGGTCTTGTTAATGGATAAGCCTACATTAATGGTGATGGCGGGTGGAACAGGTGGGCATATCATGCCCGGCCTGGCAGTGGCACATGAACTTGCAGACCGTGGCTGGAAAATAGTCTGGCTGGGTAATCCGGAAAAAATGGAAGGCAGACTGGTACCTGAGCATGGATTTGAACTGATTCCCATGACTTTTTCAGGGGTGAGGGGAAAGGGCATGGTCACCCTTTTTAAATTGCCATTTACTTTATTGCAGGCCAGTATCCAGGGCTGGAAAAGCCTGGGCAAGGCAAATCCTTCCGTTGTTTTGGGAATGGGCGGTTATGTGGCTTTTCCAGGTGGTATGATGGCTGCTTTGCGTGGTATTCCGCTGGTTATTCACGAGCAAAATGCCGTTGCTGGCACGGCCAATAAATGGCTGGCTAAAGTGGCCAGCCGGGTGTTAAGCGGTTTTCCAAAGGTTTTACCCAAGGGAAACATGGTAGGCAATCCGGTACGTAAAGATTTGCTGGAAACGGAAAGTCCTGCCCTGCGTTATGGAAAGCGTTCGGGTCGCCTGAATATCCTGGTTGTGGGCGGCAGCCTGGGGGCGCATGCGTTAAATACGATTGTGCCGCAGGCCCTGTCTGGCATACCCAACGGGTTGCGCCCGGTGATCAGGCATCAGGCGGGCGCACAGCATATAGATACCCTGAAGCAAACTTATGCTTCTTTGGGGGTGCAGGCGGAATGTGTCGCCTTTATTAATGATATGGCGGCGGCGCTTTCAGAAACCGACCTGCTTATTTGCCGGGCGGGCGCAATGACCGTTGCAGAGGTTGCCGCGGTGGGTGTGGCTGCGCTGTTTATTCCCTTGCCACATGCTATTGATGATCACCAAACCGCCAATGCAGCATGGCTGGTTAAAGAAAATGCGGCCTGGGCCAGGGCGCAAAAAGAGTTTTCAGCCCAATGGTTAAGCGCCTGGTTACAGGACAGGACACGAAATGAATTGCAGGCCGTTGCCGAAAAAGCCAGGCAATGCGCCAGACCTGACGCAACACAGATGATTGCAGATGTGTGCGCCAGTGTAGTTAAGGATAAAAAATGAAACACAGGATAAGACATATCCACTTTGTTGGTATTGGCGGCTCGGGCATGAGCGGTATCGCCGAGGTATTGCTCAATCTGGGTTATAAAATCAGCGGTTCCGATTTGCAGGAGTCTGCGGTTGTACGCCGTTTGGCCAATCTGGGCGCCACTGTTCACATTGGCCATAGCGCCGAGAACGTGCAGGGGGCAGATGCGATTGTGACCTCAACTGCGGTTGCCAACAGTAATCCGGAAGTGCTTGCCGCACGCGCCAAACGCATTCCCGTTGTCCCGCGTGCCATTATGCTGGCTGAGCTGATGCGCCTGAAGCGGGGTATTGCCATTGCCGGCACCCATGGCAAAACCACTACAACCAGCCTGGTGGCCAGTATACTGGCCGCTGCGGAACTGGATCCGACATTCGTGATCGGTGGCCGGCTTAATTCGGCCGGAGCCAATGCGCGGTTAGGGCAGGGTGATTATATCGTGGTGGAAGCCGATGAGTCGGATGCCTCCTTTTTGAACCTGTTGCCGGTAATGGCCATTATTACCAATATTGATGCCGATCACATGGACACCTATAGCCATGATATTGCGCGGCTCAGAAGTGCTTTTGTCGAGTTTACCCAGCGCCTGCCGTTTTACGGCAGTGCCATCCTGTGCAATGATGACGATAACGTACGCAAAATCATACCGTTTATTTCAAGACCAATAACCACCTATGGCTTTTCTGATGACTCCCAGTTCCAGGCGGTTAATGTCAGGGCGGAAGGCATTCATATGTGCTTTGACGTTATTCGCCATATCAAGGTTGATGAATGGTTGCCATCTCTTTCCATTACCCTGAATCTGCCTGGCCGGCACAATGTGCTGAATGCGCTGGCCGCGATTGTCGTGGCCACTGAGCTGGGCATTCCGGATGATGTTATTGTTTCAGCCCTGAAGAATTTTAATGGGGTCGGGCGTCGCTTTTCATATACCGGTGATTTCAATGTGCCCGAAAACCATGGTGGTGGCCAGTTTACCGTTATTGATGATTACGGTCATCACCCAGTGGAAATGGCCGCAACCATAGAGGCAGCCCGTGGCGCATGGCCTGACAGGCGTCTGGTTCTGGCCTTTCAGCCACACCGTTATACCCGTACCCGTGACTGTTTTGATGATTTTGTCAAGGTATTGAATAATGCCGATGCCGTTTTGCTGAGCGAAGTGTATGCGGCTGGTGAAACACCCATTGTTACTGCAGATGGCCAGGCGTTGGCGCAGGCGATCCGTGTGGCAGGCAAAATAGAGCCGGTCTTTGTTGAAGATATCACGCAATTACCCGGGACAATTATTGATTTTGTCAGGGATGGTGATGTGGTCGTGGTAATGGGAGCCGGTTCAATCAGCAAGGTTCCCGGGCAAGTTGGAGAGTTGGCATGAAGAATGTTTTTGGTAAGGTTGGTGTGTTGTATGGTGGCCAGTCTGCCGAGCGGGTGGTTTCCCTGCAATCGGGTGAAGGCGTATTGTCTGCCTTAAGAAGTAAAGGGATTGATGCCCATCTGTTTGATACGGGGCTTCATGGCCTGGCGGAATTGGCTGCACAAAATTTTGACCGTGTATTTATTGCCCTGCATGGACGTTACGGTGAAGATGGCGCATTGCAGGGGGCGCTCGAATTATTGGGTATTCCTTATACCGGCAGTGGTGTCATGGCTTCAAGCCTTGCCATGAATAAAATCATGACCAAACGCATCTGGCTGGAGCAGGGCCTGCCTACGCCCAAATACAAAGTTGTACACCATCTTCAGGATATGGATGCTGCCCATGCTGAAATGGGTTTGCCCATGATTCTTAAGGCACCGCATGAGGGCTCAACCCTGGGTTTGTTTAAAATCACCAAACCCGAAGAGTTGTCTGGCGCTTTCGAGCAATGCAGCGGGTTTGATAATGAGTTGCTGGCCGAGCAGTTCATTACGGGAAGAGAATTGACGGTTCCTGTGATGGGTAAGGATGAAACTGCCCGTGCGTTACCGGTTATTGAAATCATGGCTCCTGATGGCAATTATGATTTTGAACATAAATATATTTCTAATGATACGCAGTACGAGTGTCCGGCCAGGCTGTCGCCCGAATTGACCGGGCAAATTCAGGCGCTTGCCGTTCAGGCTTACCGCGCCATCGCGTGTGAAGGATGGGCCCGGGTTGATATTATGCTGGATGCCCAGGATCAGCCCTGGCTGCTGGAAGTCAATACCTCTCCTGGCATGACTTCTCACTCACTGGTTCCAATGGGCGCAAAAGCGGAAGGGCTGAGTTATGCCGATTTGTGTGTATCTATTTTGTCTCAGGCGTCATGCAAGATTCGCAGGCATATGCCAGAAAAGGTCTAGAGGGAAATAAAGCGTGCTGAATAATGCCCGTGTGATCAATTTCATTGCGAATTTTATTGCGGTTATCGCTGTCGTTATCCTGATGGCGGGGGGCATGTATTGGCTGGCACATCGGCCCATGTTCAATTTAAGCCGGATCTCTATTGAACCGGCACAGGGCAGTGTATTGAATTATGTCTCGCCGGCCAGTATACAGGCAACGATTGCGGGTAAACTGAAGGGTAATTTTTTTACGATTAATCTTGAAGAAACAAAAGCTATTTTTGAAACCTCTCCGTGGGTGCGGCAAGTACAGCTTATACGCGTTTGGCCAGATGGTTTATTATTGAAAATAGAAGAACATGAGCCGTTTGCTTTCTGGAATGAGAACCAGATGATTAATACATGGGGCGAACTGTTTACCGCCAATCAGGCAGAGTTGAATGCAGAGTCGGAATTGCCGCAGTTTAATGGTCCGGAAAATTCCGAAAGGCTTGTTATACAACGGTATGCCGAGCTGGTTCGCTGGTTGGCACCATTAAAGTTGGGGGTTAATGAAATAACGCTTAGTGATCGTTATGCATGGCGTGTAGAATTAAGTAATGATATGGGATTGATAATGGGAAGGGATCCGGGGGCTGATGCAATTAATCCGCACGGTGGTCATGGGGCCGTTTCTTTTGGTTCAACCATCGAGCGTTTTGTGCGATCATGGCCGGCATTACAAAACCATATTGCAGGCAGGAAAATAAACAAGGTGGATCTTCGTTATCAAAAAGGCTTTGCCATAACGTATGCTCCAGTTGACAATACTCTACCAGTTGATAGTAAAGAGAAAAAATGAGTCGTGACCTTAAGGACCTAATCGTTGCTTTGGATATTGGCACCAGCAAGGTGGTTGCTGTTGTAGCCGAGGCATTGCCTGAAGATGGGCGATTTGAAGTAATTGGCCTTGGACAGCATGAGTCCAAGGGAATGCGTAAAGGGGTTGTTGTTAATATAGACTCAACCGTGAATTCCATTCAGCGGGCGCTTGAAGAAGCCGAGTTAATGGCCGATTGCAAAATCAGGGAAGTTTATACGGGTATTGCAGGAAATCATATCAGCAGTTTTAATTCCAGTGGCATGGTTGCCATTAAAGACAAGGAAGTCACGGAAGCCGATGTGGCCCGTGTCATTGAAACTGCCAAAGCCGTTAATATTCCAACCGACCATCAGGTGCTTCATGTCCTGACCCAGCAGTTTATTGTCGATAACCAGGAAGACATCCGGCAACCGGTTGGCATGAGTGGTATCCGGCTTGAGGTTCGGGTGCATATTGTGACCGGAGCGGTAAGCGCGGCCCAGAATATTGTCAAATGTGTGCGTCGCTGCGGGCTCGAGGTCCAGGATCTGATTTTGCAGCCGCTGGCGTCCAGCATGGTCAGTCTTACCAACGATGAAAAAGAATTGGGCGTGGTCATGGTTGATATCGGTGGCGGAACCACCGATGTGGCCATTTTTACAGGCGGAGCCATCCGTCATACCACTGTCCTGCCGGTCGCGGGTGATCAAATTACCAGCGATATTGCCGCCATGCTCAGAACGCCCACACCCGATGCAGAGGAAATCAAACTGCGCTTTGGCATTGCCAAGCAGTCTTTGGCCAATCCTGAAGAATTAATCGAGGTACCGGGTCTGGGCGACCGCGATGTGCGCAAGGTTAAGCGGCAAACCCTGGGGGCCGTGATAGAACCCCGCATAGAAGAAATATTCATGATGGTGCAACAGGTTGTAAGGGATTCCGGCTACGAAGACCTGGTGGCTTCGGGTATTGTTCTTACGGGGGGCTCTTCTTTAATGCCCGGTATTGTTGAGTTGGCAGAAGATGTCTTTCTGAAACCGGTCCGGGTAGCCGTGCCCGAGTACCGGGGCAGTCTTGCCGATGTGGTTCGCAACCCCCGTTTTTCAACGGTGATGGGCTTATTGACGGAAGCCCGGGTGCAACGTTTGCGCGGTAATAAAACAATGCAACAAAAAGGTGGGTTTAAATCCATTTTTTTACGCATGAAAGAGTGGTTTATGAATTAAAATACAAGCATAATTAAAGCGTTAGCAACGTTTCTTTATGTTTGAAGTTAATTTTTGCAGGGATTACCCTGTGAAAATGGGGTGAAAAATCATCCTGGAGATATTTAAAAGGCAAATGCGGGAATTATTTCCGGCGGTGGCTTTGAAATAATTTCCAAAAATTGGGGAATTTTCGATCATAGTTTTGGGTTATAGGAGTTGGATGTGATGGATTTGGGTTTTCAAATATTAGATGATAGCAACAATAGCGGAACAGTAATTAAAGTGATTGGTGTCGGTGGTGCCGGCGGTAATGCCGTGCGTCACATGATGCGATCTGGTATCAAAGGGGTAGACTTTATCTGCGCCAATACCGATATCCAGGCATTAACGGCGACCGAAGCGCCCGTGCAAATCCGTTTGGGTAATACGGGTCTGGGTGCTGGTGCCAAACCCGAGCAGGGCCGTAGCGCTGCCGAACTTGCCCGTGAAGAAATCAGGGCCGCCCTGAATGGTGCCAATATGGTATTTATTACGGCAGGTATGGGTGGTGGTACCGGTACTGGTGCGGGTCCGGTGGTTGCCGAAGTCGCCAAAGAGCTGGGTATTTTAACGGTCGGTGTGGTTACCAAACCCTTCGCTTTTGAGGGCACACGCCGTATGAAATCGGCAGAAGAGGGGATTGTTGAACTGTCCAAAAATGTTCACTCTCTTATTGTGGTCCTGAACGAAAAACTGTATGAACTGATGGGCGATGACGCCACGCAAGACGATTGCTTCAAGGAAGCCGATAACGTTCTGTATAACGCATGTGCCGGTATTGCCGAAATCATTAATGTACAGGGTGACATCAACGTTGACTTTGAAGACGTTAAAACCGTTATGGGTGAATATGGCCAGGCCATGATGGGTACAGCCAAGGCCAGTGGCCAGGATCGTGCCCGCATAGCGGCAGAACAGGCTATTGCATGCCCATTGCTTGAAGGTGTTGACCTTAACGGTGCCCGTGGCATCCTGGTTAATGTAACGGCAAGCCGCTCCCTGAAAATGAATGAAACCAAGCTGATTAACGAAATCATCAGCAGCTATGCTTCCAAAGATGCGCACTTCATTTTTGGTAGTGCTTTCGATGAGTCCATGGGAGACGAGTTGCGGGTGACTGTCGTGGCCACCGGTCTTGGACGCAAACAGCCCGAACTGGTGCATAACGTTTCCCAAAACGTTCGTACCGGTACCTATGATATTCCTACCGTTCTTGATGGTGATGCCAGCGGTCAGGGTGCTTTCTCCAATACCGACACGCCCTCTGTAATACGTACCCGTGGACGCAGCCAGGCTGCATCTGACCAGGTGCGGGCTCTGGAAACTTCCGGGGTAGAGCATCTGGATATACCGGCTTTCCTGCGCAGGCAGGCCGATTGATAATATAAAAAAGTAATTCCAACTCTTACACAGGGAATCAATCCAGGTTCCCTGCCTTAAAGAAACGGTTTCCCCAAGCCGTTTCTTTTTTTTATGTCTTTAATTGAAACACTTCTTTTTAGTCATTTCAATCACTTAGCGCTTCATTTCAAGGTAAAATACCTAATTGGTTAATGGTGTAATCCTCACCTTATTGCGGTATTTACAATATGCTCAGACAAAGAACAATTCAGAATTTAGTAAAAACTACCGGTGTTGGCGTTCATTCCGGGCAGCGGGTTGAGATTACCCTGCGTCCAGCCGAAGCAAATACCGGTATCGTTTTCCATCGTATCGATACACCGGAAGTAGTTGATTTTCCTGCCCTTGCAGACAAGGTGGGAGACACCCGCATGGCTTCCGTTTTGCAAAATGGCAATGTGCGTATCTCTACTGTAGAACATTTGATGTCTGCATTGGCGGGTCTTGGGATAGATAACATTCACGTAGACCTGACCGCCGAAGAAGTGCCCATCATGGATGGCAGTGCAGGTACGTTTGTTTATTTATTACGGTCTGCCGGTATTGTAGAGCAAAACGCACCAAAACGTTTTTTGCGGGTCTTGAAAACCGTTGAGGTCAGCGAAGGAGAGGGTGACAATATAAAATGGGCCCGCCTTGAACCTTATGAAGGTTTTTCGCTGGCTTTTTCAATTAATTTCCATCATCCGGCCATTGATTCCACCGCCAGTTTTGCCGAAGTTGATTTTGCCCATGATTCTTACACCAAAGAAATCGCCCGGGCCCGTACCTTCGGTTTTGCCAGTGATGTGGAAGCCATGCGTTCTATGGGCTTGGCCCGTGGTGGCAGCCTTGATAACGCCATTGTGATGGATGAATACCGCATCCTTAACAGCGATGGCTTGCGTTACGACGATGAATTCGTCAAGCACAAAATCCTTGACGCGATTGGCGATCTTTACCTGATTGGCAAACCTTTGCTGGCCCGTTATGTGGCGTGCAAGTCAGGGCACGGTTTAAATAATAAATTGTGCCGTGCTTTATTGGCCCAGGAAGATGCGTGGGAAATCGTTACTTATGACTCACAGGCCGCGGCAGCTGATGCCGTCAGTCGTGACTGGCGTTTGGCTTAAGGTTCTTGCGTCGTTTTAAAATTCTGGCAATGGCATCAGACAATTCGCCTTCAGGCAAGGTTTTTTGTAATTTGTCAAAAGCATTCAAGGCAGATTGGTTTAAAATAGCTTTGTTTTTGTTGTCAGCCTCAACCGTTTTTTCGGGTTTTTGCAGGTTTGCCTGTATGCGAATACGAACTTCGTGTACGTTTAAACCTTGCTTCATTAACAGTTGGCTGATTCGGGGCGTAAGCTGGCGTATTTTTGCAGCATAAGCGGCACTGGGTACGGCAATAACCAGGGTGCCGTTATCAAATTTCAGGATTTTACATGCCTGTGTCACCGGGTCGTGTAAATTGTCCAAAATTGTATTTTGGATGCTCAGGTAGTAACTGGCCGTTTGCAGGAGACCGGCCTTTTGTTCATCATCCCTGAGCCAGCCAAGGGCGGTCTTGTCCCCATCGTTTTTTTTGCTATGGGATGAACAGTTTTTGTTTTTATAATACTTACGAAACAGGGACATAAATTAGTAGATTGGAAAATGTTTAGAAAACGGAAAAATTCTTATTTAATATCAGAACACGCATACCGACAAAGGCAGGCCAGTAAGAAAATATGGGGGTTCAGTCTTTCAGTTTTAGGGTTGGGAATAGCGGTTGCAAGCGGTGCCATGCTGGAACGTTATCTGGGGGGCGCATCACTGGTTAAAGATAATCTTAGTCATTTGTCGGCTAATGCGCAACCGTCAGTGCGCGATGAGGCACTTATCCGTAACAGTGTCAATTTAATGGCCAATCAGGTGGGTGAATTGCGGGCACGGGTAGAAAGCCTTGAAAAACTGGGAAACCGGGTTGCCGGTACAGCGGGTTTGCTTAAATCCCCTGAAACAGCGGCTATCTTGCCAGCAACAAAGCAGGGTACAGATGCCATGCCCATGGAAGAAGACTTGATTACGAATGACACTATTATGTCGGCCGAAGAGGTCGGGCGTGAGCTTGATTTGCTGAAACAGCAAGTTTCCATGCAAAGTGATGGTTTTCGTACAATGGAGTTAATCCTTACAACCCGTAATGCAGACCGCAGCCGTATACCGTCCGCTTTACCGGTCTCCATGTCAAATGCCCGCATCTCGTCTTCTTATGGCTGGCGACGCCATCCGGTAACCAAAAAATATCATTTGCATTCCGGGGTGGATTTTGCCGCTCCCACGGGAACGCCCATTTATGCCGCATCAGCCGGTATTGTGGTAGAGGCCTCTTATAATGGCGCTTATGGCAATGCCGTCGATATCGATCACGGCAATGGTGTGGTAACCCGCTATGCGCATGCCTCAAAACTGCTGGTTAAAAAGGGTGATCTGGTTTCCAAGAAACAAATTATAGCCAGGGTAGGCTCAACCGGCCGCTCAACCGGCTCACATTTGCACTTTGAGGTACGGGTCAATAATGAGGTGGTTGATCCTTTAATGTTCCTTGAGCAAACCTCTAAAACGCCAGCCACTGCGGTTGCCACGAATACCTTGCTTGAAACGGTGAGTCAGGCCGGTGCCGCCGTTCTGGGCACAAAACTGGGGGCAGGTGCAAAAGCAGCGACAAGTTTGCCGTCTGGCGTTACAACACGGGCCCGTATGCGTTAAACTAGTGACTTCAGTTAACTTGACTAACCAAATTGGACCGGTTCGGCGGGTAGAGCCTGCGAAAATCCAAGCTTAGATTGCAAAATAAGAATGATTTCTATACTTAAAAAATTAGTTGGCAGCCGTAATGACCGCATACTTAAACAGTATCGCAAGTTAGTAGTAAAAATCAATGCGCTGGAAAAATCCATGGAAGCGCTTTCCGATCAGGAACTGGCCGCCAAAACCCAGGAATTCCGTGATCGGCATGAAAAAGGTGAAAGCCTCAATGCCTTGTTGCCCGAGGCTTTTGCTGTTACCCGGGAAGCGGCCAAACGCGTTCTGGGCATGCGTCACTTTGATGTCCAGTTGCTGGGTGGTATTGCCCTGCATAATGGTAAAATCGCCGAGATGCGTACGGGTGAGGGTAAAACCCTCATGAGTACCTTGCCGGTTTACCTGAATGCCCTGTCCGGAAAAGGGGTTCATGTCGTGACCGTCAACGATTACCTGGCCCGCCGGGATGCCCAGTTAAACAGCCGTTTGTATAACTTCCTTGGCATGACCGTGGGGGTAGTGGTACCCCAGCAGGAAAACCAGGAAAAAATAGACGCTTACCGTGCCGATATTACTTACGGTACCAATAATGAATTTGGCTTTGACTATCTGCGTGACAATATGGAATATCGCGCAGAAGACCGTCGCCAGCGCGGCTTGAACTATGCGATTGTCGACGAGGTCGACTCCATTCTTATTGATGAGGCCCGTACGCCTCTTATCATTTCTGGTCAGGCCGAAGACAATACGACCCTGTACGTACGCATGAATGATGTGCCATCCATGCTAAGCCGTATGGAGCAAGAGCCCAAGCCGCAAGAGCCGGAACCCGAAGGTGATTTCTGGGTAGATGAAAAATCCCAGCAAATTTACCTGTCCGAGGCCGGCCATGAAAAGTCCGAGAAAATTTTGCGTCAACTGGGTATTCTGCCAGAGGGCGAATCCCTGTACGACCCACGCTATATCACCCTGATGCACCATTTAATGGTGGCATTGCGTGCACATAACCTGTTCTTCAAAGACCAGCATTATGTTGTCCAGAATAACGAAATCGTGATTGTCGACGAGTTCACCGGCCGCTTTATGGCAGGCCGCCGCTGGTCTGATGGCCTGCATCAGGCGGTCGAGGCTAAAGAGGGCGTGCAAATCCAGAATGAAAACCAGACGCTGGCTTCCATTACCTTCCAGAATTACTTCCGTATGTATACGAAGCTGGGCGGCATGACAGGTACCGCCGATACCGAAGCTTACGAATTCCAGGAAATTTACGGGCTTGAAACCGTAATTATTCCAACCAACCTGCCCATGATCAGGGACGACCAGAACGATCAGATCTTTAAAAATGACCAGGAAAAATTCGCGGCCATCATTAAAGATATCCGTGACTGTCACGAGCGTGGCCAGCCTGTCCTGGTGGGTACCACCAGTATTGAAAATTCCGAGCTGTTATCCAAGCTGCTACAAAAAGAAAAACTGCCTCATGAAGTGCTGAATGCAAAGCAGCATGCCCGTGAAGCGGAAATCGTTGCTGAAGCCGGCAAGCCCGGTCATATTACGATTGCAACCAATATGGCGGGTCGGGGTACCGACATTGTTCTGGGCGGCAGCATAGAGAAACAAATCAATCTGGTTCGTGCCGATGAATCCCTTTCAGCAGAACAGAAAGAAAGCAAGATCGCAGACATTCGTGCAGCATGGAAACCACTCAACGAGCAGGTGAAATCAGTAGGCGGTTTGCGTATTATCGGTACCGAGCGCCATGAATCACGCCGTATCGATAACCAGCTGCGTGGTCGTGCCGGCCGTCAGGGTGACCCGGGTTCTTCCCGTTTTTATCTGTCACTCGACGACTCTTTAATGCGTATTTTTGCCGGCGAACGGGTGCGTGCCATTATGGAACGCCTGGGTACCGATGGTGAACCAATCGAAGCCAAGATGGTGTCCCGCTCCATCGAATCGGCACAACGCAAGGTGGAAAGCCGCAACTTCGATATCCGCAAGCAATTGCTGGAATACGATGATGTTTCCAACGACCAGCGCAAAGTATTGTATGGCCAGCGCAATGAGGTTCTTGAAGAACAGTCCATTTCCGAAATGGTGGCAGAGCTGCGCAGTGCCGCGGTGCTTGATCTGGTGCGTACCTATGTGCCCGAAGACTCCATGGAAGAACAGTGGGATATTCCGTCTCTGGAAAAAGCACTGGAGGCCGAGTTGCAGGTTAAGGTCCCATTAACCGATCTGCTGGCTAAAGATGACAGTTTCGATGAAGAAAAAATTCTTGACGCCATCCTGCAGGAAACCCAGCTTGCTTATGACAACAAGGTAGCGTTGGTTGGCCAGGAACAATGGTCTTCTTTCGAGCGCTCCATCCTGTTGCAAACCATTGATACGCACTGGCGTGAGCATTTGGCGTCCCTTGATCACCTGCGACAGGGTATTCATTTGCGTGGTTATGCCCAAAAAGATCCCAAGCAGGAATACAAAAAAGAAGCCTTCCAGCTATTTGCCGGTATGCTTGAGCGTGTCCGAAACGATACCATCAAAGTGTTAATGACAGTGCAAATCCGCTCACCCGAGCAGGCTCAGGAAGCCGGAGAAGAAGCAGCCAAGCCTCATGTGCAGAATGTACAGCTTCATCACTCTGATTTCGACGAAGCACTGGCCGCCGACATCAAGGAAAATGGTGATGTCTCTGCCGGTGGTATTACTGTTAAAAATATGATGGCCAATGTCGGTCGCAATGATCCTTGCCCATGTGGCAGTGGCAAGAAATACAAGCATTGCCATGGCAAATTAAGCTAGTTTCAGCTTGTTCCCATGCTCCCGCATGGGAACAGCTATCTTTCAGGCTTAAAGAAGAAAAATACTGGCCAGGCCCAGGAAAATAAAGAAGCCTAAGGAGTCTGTCACAAAGGTAAGCAACACCGAAGAGCCAATTGCCGGGTCTTTGCCGAATTTGTCACGGATGATCGGGATAATGACGCCCAGGATCGCGCCAATCAGCATATTGCAAACCATTGCACTTGCCATGACCAGGGCAATTTTGAATGAGCCGGAAACGGTCCAGGCAAAACCGGCGGCTACCAGGCTGCCCAGCAGGCCGACCAGAATGGTAACGATAAATTCACGTCTTAGCAAAGCGCCAAAATTCTTTGAGGTAATCCGGCCAACCGCGAGGGCACGGATGACCAG
>JAAYHN010000121.1 GCA_012735395.1 Alcaligenaceae bacterium
ATGGCATTATGGGCGTAGGGTCTGGCATTGTCTATGACAGCAATCCTGCCGAAGAATATGAAGAATGTCACTGGAAAGCCCGTTTTTTGCAAAACCTGCCCGTTGACTTCACCCTTTTTGAAACCATGCTTTACGATCAAGGCCAATGTGCCTTGCTGGAAACCCATATTGCCCGCTTGCAACGGTCGGCACAGGATCTCGGTTTTCATTTTGATGAAACCAAAACCAGGCAAGATTTGCAAGCCTGTTTTGATCGCTTGCACAAACAAAACGCACTGGAAGGCAAGGCCACAACCAGTCAACCCTGTCGCATTAAAGTCATCTTGCATGATGACGCCACCCTGAATATTCAGGCCGCAGCACTGGATGCCCTTGCCCCTGACAGGCAAACCGTCGTGCTTGCCACTCAAAGCTTCCCCAATCACGATGTTTTACGTCGCTACAAAACCAGTCACCGCCAGGCCTATGATGCACAAATGCAGCATGCACTTGCGCAAGGTGCTTTTGACAGCCTTTGCTTTAATGAAAATGGCTATTTACTGGAAGGGGCACGCAGCAGTATTTTTGTTTTCCACCAAAACCAGTGGCTGACACCCGGCCTGGACCTGGATATTTTACATAGCGTAATGCGGGAAACAATATTGCAGAACCCCGAACATTGGCTACGCCCTTTTACACCAGCCAATACAATACCTGTTCATGAGCCCCTGGATGTCAAAGAACGGCTCATTAGCATGGAACAGCTTGCCAACGCACAAAAAATTCTGGCAGTTAACGCACTTAGAGGCATAATTCCCGTCAGTTTGTTAAAATTGAACGATTTTAAAGACAACCTAAGGAAATAAAACATGAGTTTCCCACCATGCCCGCAATGTGCTTCGGAACTGACTTATAACGATGGCATTCAGCTGGTCTGCCCCGAATGCGGGAATGAATGGCTGGAAGGCGAAGCCACCCAGGCCGATACGGAAAAAGTCGTGAAAGACAGCAATGGTACCGTGCTGCAAGACGGTGATACCGTTACCCTGATTAAAGACCTGAAAATAAAAGGCTCGTCACAGGTTATCAAACAGGGCACCAAAGTCAAAAACATCCGTATCGTTGAAGGCGATCACGATATCGCCTGTAAAATTGATGGCAGCAATATGATGCTGAAATCAGAGTTCCTGAAAAAAGTTTAAACAACAAGCCAAACTGTTTTTTGCTTGCTGTCATAAGCAAACACCCGCAAGCCGCTGTTTCCGTAACAGCGGCCTGGTCTATATGAAAAAGCACCGGGCAATATAAAAATAACAGCCCCCAAATAAGCAGCACCCAAACAGCTATGTTAATGTTTGCGGTTTAAAGTATGCTCCAGCAAAATCACCGTCAGGCACCCCATAATAAAACCGTTACCGGCAATCGGCCTTAACATGACAGGCATGTATTCCATCACCTCAGGTGGCAAAAAGGCAATCATGATGGAAAGCATCACCGGAAATCCAATCGTCACACCGTGATAAAAATCACTCACACCCTTTTCTTTTACCAATACATGCAATGAGGCAGCCAATTGTGCGGTCATGACATAAAGCAATGCAGCGCCCATCACCACGGCCGGAATAACTGACATAAAACCGATCAGGGATGGAAAAAACGCACATATCACCAGCAGCAGGCCGGTTACCAGCAAAGGATAGCGGGAAGCGCATTGTGTCGCGGCAATCACCCCCGGGCTTAAAGAATAATCAACCGGCCCAATCACCCCAAAGAAACCGGCCAGGCCATTGCCCAAGCCATTGACCCCCATTCCCCTTTTGCTGCGCCCTGGCATATCTTTGGCCGCCAGCATCACGCCCACCCCCTGGATAGAGCCCAGCTCATTAATCATTAAGGCCACAAAACTGAAGAAAAAAGCCAGCAAGGTGGGGAAGTCAATTTCCGGCCGGAGTATTAATGAACCCGTAAACAATGCCCAGGTTTCCGGCCAGGCCAACAAAGCAGGCAGATTGTTTGGCCAGGCTGTCAGGCTGAAATAAGCCAGCGAACCAAACACCAGCCCCAGCATAACCACCAGTGCTTTCCATACACCACGCAGCCATTTATTACCCAATATCATAATAATGGCCAATGCCAGTGCAAAAGCCAGATTCAGGATCGGGTTACCTGTCACACCCATGGACAGTTTCAGGATAAGCGGTGTCAACGTAACCGCCACCAATATCAGAATTACCACCACCACGCGAATGGTAAAAACATGCTGGATTTTAGCCAGCCCGCCACTAAAGGCCAATACGGCCATGGCCAACCCGCCAATCCCGATTGCCGTATAAATCGCACTCATGGAGCCGGTTCCGGCCACAATCCCCAATAGCAGCACCGTTGCCGGACCAACAATCAATGTCAGTTGATGCCCCCATAAAACCTGCACCATCATGACCAGACCACACAGGGCAAACATTTTCTGGGTATACATGATTTGTGCAGGCACATCCCGGCCGTGCAAAACGGAAACCACACTGGCAATAATCAGGATAGACGGCACCACAATGCTGAACCATTGCACTCCATACATCATTAGGGGGAATGCTTTTAATTTATCGTCCAGCTGGTATTTCATTTATTGTTCCATTAAAAAACAAAGGCTCTTTGCAAAATTTCCTGTGACTGGCCAAAAACAAAGGAACCCACAATACGGCCACCATGCGCAAAACGGCTTTGAATAAACGCTTCAGCAATAAAAGCCGGGGCATACTGACACAACAGGCTTGCCTGTACCAGCAAGACCAGTTCCTGCGTGATCTGTCGGGCAGAATAGGACAGCTCATCAGCATTATTGCATAATTGTGTTTTTAAACGGGTCATGGATTGACCCAGCAAAGGATGCATGGCTGCGTTATCTGCCAGGTTTGCCAATAAGGTTTCCGTCAAGCCGGGTTCTGTCCTGAAAGCACGCAAAACATCAAGACACATCACATTGCCCGAACCTTCCCAAATAGAGTTTACGGGTGCCTCACGCAACAGGCGCGGCATGGGGCCTTCTTCAATATAACCATTACCACCCCACACTTCCATACATTCGGCGACCGCCTCGATGGCCCGTTTACACACCCAGAACTTGGCGGCTGGCGTCACGATACGGGCGTAAGCCTTGGACAAATCAGAATGCCTGTTTTCAACCATGTATGCCAGGGCCAAACCAAGCCATAAGGCCGCCTCGCTTTCCAGTGCCAGGTCACACAATACCATTTGCATCAAGGGCTGCTCTGCCAGCAGCTTGCCAAAAACCATACGGTGACGGGCATGATGCAAAGCCTGAACCAAAGCCTGCCGTAACACACCGGCACTGCCCAAGACACAATCCAGGCGAGTTTGCGTCACCATTTTCATAATGGCCGCTATGCCTTTACCGGGTTCCCCTACAGGCAAAGCCCAGGCATTTTGCAGGGTAATTTCAGCGCTGGCATTGGAACGGTTGCCCAGTTTTTCTTTTAAACGCTGGATATGGACACCATTACGGCTGCCGTCTGGACACCAGCGTGGCACATAAAAACAGCTTAATTCACCCTGTAACTGGGCCAGTACCAAATGCGCATCAGACAGCGGTGAAGAAAAAAACCATTTATGGCCATTCAGGCGGTAAGCATCCCCGCCATTATGCTGTCCGGCAGGTTCTGCCCGGGTCGTATTGGTTCGTACATCGGAGCCACCCTGCTTTTCAGTCATTCCCATACCAATCATCATGCCGGTTTTCCCCTCAAGGGGCTGGTCTGAAGCATCATATTCCCTGCCAAACAAATGGGGGGATAAATGACCAAACCAGTTTTCTTTTTTAATGGCGGGAATGGCAGCGAAAGTCATGGTAACAGGACATAAACTGCCTGCCTCGGTCTGGGCATGCAGGTAAAACAGGGCAGCCCGCCTGACATGCGCATTACTTTGCCAGGCATCAGAATGCACTCCCTGCTCAAACAGCATTTTCATGAAAATATGCCAGCTGTCATGAAAACGCACGGAGTCAATCCGTTCACCGGTACGGCTGAAGATATTTGCCTGTGGCACATAGCGGTTGGCGTCTTCGGCCTGCCTTAACAGCGTCGCCATTCCCAAACGGGCGCCATATAAATCACAATCATCAATTGCCCATGAAGCCCCCAGTGCTTTAAGGACATCACGCAAAGCCGGATCACAATCAAATAAATTATAATTTTGTAAATCAGGCACCTGATTGCCTGAAACCTGTTCATGCTGCATATCAACCTCCTTTAAAAGCACTTGCCGTACTTTCCTGTTGATACAACCAGACTGGCCGTTTTGGTTCAAATTATAGTGTAAACACCCGTTTTTGCCTAAATTGCCCCACTCCATTCATGAATGGGCTAAACACATTTACCAGGCTCATATTATTCTTTTAAACCGGAAAGGCTGTCATATGCCAGGGCCATATTCTTGGCCAGCCCCACCACCTTTTTCAGGAAATCCGACTGATCGTTCTTGCGCCAGCTCATCATGACCGGGGAACTGAAGCCCTGGGCCTTCAAATCTATATATACAACATCTTCACGTAACAGGCGTTTAACCGAATCGGGCACAATGACAATACCAATACCGGCGGCGACCAGGCCAATGGCGGTTTGCAGCTCATTGGCCTCTTGTACGACATTAGGCGTGTAACCATGCTGCCGGAACAGGTCAAGAATATGGTCAGCGTAACTGGGACGTGGAAAAGCCGGATAAAGAATCAAGGGTTCAGGCAGAATATCATGGATATCCACATTTTTCCGGCCTGCCAAAGGATGCTGTTTGGGTACCGCAACCGCCAAAGGTTCATCCAGCAACACCAGGCGGGCAATTTCAGGATCACTTAGCTTGATTCGCCCCAGACCGATGTCAATCCGCCCCATTTTAAGGGCATCAAATTGCTGCAGGGTCGTCATTTCAGACAAACCAATTTCAACCATGGGGTCCAGTTGCCTTAACTCGCGTATAAAACTGGGCATATAGCCATACAACGTGGAAGGTACAAAGCCCAGCCCAAACCACATGCGATCTTTTTTCCCGATTCTTCTGGTTGCCTTAATGGTTTCTTCCAGCTGCTGCGTCATTTTCTGCGTATGGTCCAGAAAATACTTGCCCGCTTCCGTCAGGCGTATCCCCCGGCCAATCCGTTCAAAAACATCAACCCCCAGCTCTTCTTCAAGCAGTTTGATCTGGCGGCTTAATGGCGGCTGGGCAATATGCAATTGTTTTGCTGCCTGCGTAAAACTAAGCTCTTTTGCCACACATTGAAAGTAACGAATTTGCCTTAACTCCATAACCCATACCTTTAAAGTATCGACACCTACAAATATAGTCTTAGACAGCATAAAAAACTACATGGATAATTAATTAAACCATATTAAAACACAAGCTTATATATAAGCTACGGTATTTAACTTCAATGATAAATACCTCATTTAAAAAATAATCAGGAGTTTAGCTTGAGACATTCCCGCACTGGCTCATTTGTAGCCAAAACAGCACTTGCCCTTATTTCCGCCAGCGGTCTGGCATTTGCCGGTACTGCCAGCGCAGCCTACCCGGAACGCGCCATCTCATGGGTGGTACCATTTCCTCCGGGTGGCGCCATGGACGTCATTGCCCGTACTTTGGGTGAAACCATGAGCCAGGAGCTGGGTCAGGCTATTGTGGTTGAAAATAAACCGGGTGCCGGTGGGAATATTGGCGCAAGCCAGGTTGCCGGTGCCAAACCCGATGGTTATACCATCATGATTGTAGCCAATGGCATGGCCGTTAACCCCTCTTTATATAAAAAGCTCAATTACGATCCTGTCAAGGATTTTGAACCTATCTCCCTGCTGGCGGCCGTACCCAATATCCTGGTAACCCAATCTACCCGTACCGATGTCAATTCCGTTCAGGACGTTCTCAATCAGGCCAAAGAACAGCCCGGGCATTTTACCTATGCTTCAGCCGGTGTGGGAACATCCATCCACCTGGCTGGCGCCCTGTTTACCTATCTGGGCAAACTGGATATGCTGCACGTTCCCTACCGGGGAAGTGGCCCGGCCGTTACCGACCTCTTGGGCGGACAGGTTGATTACATGTTTGACAGCATCACCTCGGCCAAACCCCATATTGATTCAGGAAAGCTCAAAGCATTGGCCATTACCACCGCCAAACGCTCATCGACCCTGCCCGACTTGCCTACCGTTGCCGAAAGCGGGCTTGAAGGTTACGAGCTGACACCCTGGTTTGCCACCTTTGCCCCCGCCGGCACGCCCGACGATATTATCCAGACCCTGAACAAAGCCATGCTCAACGCCATGGAATCAGACAAGGTCAAAACCACATTTGCCACAATTGGTGCCGAGAAAATTGGCAGCACGCCCGAAGAGCTGAAAACCTATCTGGCCGATGAAACCGCCAAATGGGAAAAAATTATTACGGAAACCGGAATTTCCGCAAACTGATTAAAATAGCGATAAATCCCCGCTTGATTCATCTTTATAAAGGAATAAAAATGCTATACATGGTTGAAATGATTGTTAATATCCCGCACGATTTGCCTGTTGAGGTAGCCAATGAAATCAAGGCCAAAGAAAAAGCCTATTCACAAGACCTGCAACGCTCCGGCAAATGGCCACATATCTGGCGCGTTGTTGGTGAATACAAAAACGTTAGTATTTTTGACGTTGAAAGCAATGAAGAACTGCATAACCTGCTTTCCGGCCTGCCTCTTTTCCCATATATGGAGATTAAAGTAACGGCATTATGCAAACACCCTTCAGCCATTTAATTCATATAAACTGAAAGTACGATATATTCAAAACAGCAAACCCGGTTTGCTGTTTTTCATTTTAAATTTAATATATATGCTGTACTGGCAACAAGAAACTGCCTGTACCTGCCTGTCCGGCCTGCCAACCGGACTTCCCGGAGTTTTCCAATGAGCACAATCCAGATTAACAATGAAGTTTTCAATTACCAGTTAAGTGGTCCAGATAACGCGCCCGTCCTGTTTTTATCAAACTCGCTGGGCACCAACTACACCATGTGGAGTGAGCAAATAAATTATCTGGGTAAAAATTTTCGGGTACTTGCTTACGATACCCGCGGGCATGGTGGTTCGGTTAAAAACAAAGGCCCTTACACGCTAGATCAATTAGGCAACGATGTCCTTGATATTACCAAAGCACTGGGCATTGAAAAATTCAGTTTCTGCGGCATTTCCATGGGTGGCCTGATTGGCCAGTGGCTGGGTATAAATGCCGGTGACAGGCTGGAAAAGCTGGTCGTTTGCAACACTGCCGCCAAAATCGGACAGGAAGCCGGCTGGAATGACCGTGCCACACTGGTACGTACACAAGGCATGAACCCGGTTGCCGATGGCTCTGCCGGACGCTGGTTTACCGAGGGTTTTGTAAATACACAGGAAAGTATCGTAAGCCCCCTGATTGAAAACTTGCGTACGACTGATGCCGAAGGCTATGCCTCATGCTGCGATGCACTGGCCCAGGCTGATTTACGCGAACAGATTGCCAATATCAAGGTGCCCACCCTGATTGTGGCCGGCACGCACGACCCGGTTACCACCGTTGCCGATGCCGATTTCATGGCCCAGCATATTGCCGGTTCACAGCGCCTTGATCTGGCTGCATCACACCTGTCCAATATTGAAGCCAGTGACGCTTTCAACAAAGGGGTTGAAGCTTTCCTGCAAGCTTGATGCCATCCTGCCCATCTTGTCTGTAGCAGGTTAAGGTCCGGCCTAAATACAGCAGGCAAAAATAAACCCCACTGTAAAAAACAGGGGGTTTATCTATATTTTGAGGCGCCTTCTTCCGACGCCTTCCTTGAATCCTGCCTTACACCAGAGTCTCACAGGGAAAATCAGGATAAGGCCAGCACTCAGGCTTCTGCGCGGGCACGCTCTACTTCAGTACTTTTCAGGGGCGCTGGGCGCTCTGCGTGAAGATCAAAGTTGAAATGGATATGAGAGAAAGGACCATTCATATCATATTTCTTAATCACTTCAGGATCAGACTCTTTCACGATCTCAGGAACCAATCCTTCACGGGTAGCAAAAGCAAAGTCATCCCACAGGTATGGGTCACCATCAATATTGATCTGTGTTGTCAGTTTACGCTGGCCTTCCGCTGTCACAAAGAAGTGAATGTGGGCAGGACGGTTACCGTGACGGCCCAGTTTTTTCAGGATCACGTCGGTTGTACCGCCTGGAGGCACGCTATAGCCTACTGGCAGCACACTGCGGAAACAGTAACGACCGTTTTCATCGGTACGGATACTGCGACGCAGGTTGAATTCTTCCTGGCTGGGGTCAAAGTGAGAGTAATTACCCAGATGGTTCGCATGCCAGACCTCTACCAGGGCATTCTTGACCGGGTTACCGGCTTCATCATGCACAATACCTTCCATAACCAGCGGCTCACCAATCTCGCCATCTTTATCAAGACGCGCAAACCCGGTTGACTCAGGCGCACCGGCTACATACAAAGGACCTTCAATGGTACGTGGTGTACCACCTGCAATACCGGCTGCGGCTTCTTCTTCATCCATACGGACATCCAGCAGACGCTCAAAGCCAAGACCGGCCGCAATCAGGCCATATTCCTGGGCACCCTGACCCAGAAAGTTCAAGGCTGTCCAGAATTCGCTTGGCGTGATGTCAAAGTCTTCAATCGTATTGAACAAATCACTGATAATACGGTTGATAATCGCTTTAATACGCTCATCTTCAACCGGTGTTTCCGTTGCTTTCATTTGTGCCAATAAAGCGGCAATAGACTCTTTGCTCATAATGTCTCTTCCTTCTACATGAAGTAATTAAATTAAAGGCATGAAGCAATCCCCGTCCCGGACAGAAACCACCCCACTACCCCTTTTTAGGAAAACCGGGATACCAATATAGCACCCCGTTATTTTGCAAGCACCTTATACTTTTCAGTTAAGGGGATATTTACAAATTCTTATTTACGCGTGTAAAAATTCACTTTGTCTTCATCCAGGCTGATTCCAAGACCTGGGCCAGTCGGGATTTTCAAGGTGAAGTCACTGTAATCCAGCGGTGTTGCCAGAATTTCGTCTTTCAGTAAAAGCGGGCCAAACAGTTCCGTTCCCCACTCCAGTTTGTTCAGGGTCGCAAACAGATGTGCCGAGGCAATCGTGGAGATAGAGCCTTCCAGCATGGTGCCACCATACAGGGCAATATCGGCAGCCTGTGCAATACCAATCAGGTCCCGGGCATTTTGCAAACCACCCGCCTGTTCAATCTTGATGGCGTAAACATCGGCACATTTATGCTTTGCCAGCATAAAACCGTCTTCCGGGCCTTTAAGGGACTCATCAGCCATGATAGGCAAGATACCCAGTGCAGTCAGACGGCTTAAACCGGCAAGGTTTTTTTCATGGATGGGTTGCTCAATCAGCTCAACACCTGCATCGGCCAATGGACGCAGATTTTGGATGGCCTGGGTTTCAGACCAGCCCTGGTTAACGTCAATACGGATACTGATGTCATCGCCCAGTGCCTTCCTGATAGCGGCAATATGTTTGATGTCATCTTTAGGCGCACGCATACCCACTTTAAGCTTGAATATATTATGACGACGCTGCTCAAGCAGCTGTTCTGCCTCGGCAATATCTTTCCGGGTATCACCGCTAGCCAATGTCCATGCCACACTGACTTCATCAGCAATGGCGCCACCAAACAGGGCATTCAATGGCACGCCAAGACGTTTGGCGTAGGCATCATACAATGCCGTTTCAACAGCACTTTTGGCAAAACGGTTATCTTTGATTGTTTTGTTGATTAGCTTACGCAAAGCCGCCAGCCTTGTTGCTGACTGACCTATGATTAAAGGCGCGAAATAGCTGTCGATATTGGTTTTAATGCTTTCAGGGCTTTCACCACCATAATTCAAACCGCCAATAGTGGTCGCCTCTCCAATACCTTCAATGCCATCAGAGGTTTTAACTCTGACCAGAACAATACTTTGATTGTTCATGGTTGCCACAGACATTTTATGTGGTCGGATTGTTGGAATATCCAAAATGCGGGTACTTACTTCAACTATGGTAGCGTCCATCTCGGCCTCTGGTGTAATAATTCTGTAACTGATATGTTCAAAGTATATAAACACACCAGAAAAGAGTCCAATACGGATTTTGTTCTAATCCATACCTTTAGGGTATAAGAGCAAATACTCCTTTGGTTTTAATACATAAAAAAAACCCTGCCATTCGTTAAAATGACAGGGCAAGGGGTAAACAAGATACTACTATTATTAAAAGGGTTTATACCCTACAGCATATGATTACCACTGGTAACCGGCACCAATTGTGGCACCCATCTGGCCGCGTGAAGAACCTGCTACGCTTCCTTTAAGCACCCATTTACCGTTTTCGGTAACGGTGGATGCACCAATTGCATAACCCGATTCAGATGCATAAACACCACCTGCCATGGAAACCATGCTCTTGCCTGGCAGATAAGCCTGCGGCAAACCGGCTACAGCCATTGCTGTTGCGGCACCGGCATCAGCCCGTTTCTCAACCCGTTTCACATCGCCACGCAATGAAGAAATGTCGTTACGGATTTCAGTCAGGTCAGTGGGAGTTGCAGCCTGGATCAGGCGGTTAACCTGCCCCAGATTAACGGCATCGTTATCGTACTCTGCATCCGCTACTCCGGTCAGGCGACGGTCGCCCCCTGTACCCGCAAAATTGACTTCTGAACCACCCGTGTCTTTACCAACGGTAATGGCAGCAGTTGGGGAAGCCTGTTGAACCAGACCGATTTTGCCTTCATTAACCTGATTATACAGATTGGTGACCGCGTTATTAACAGTAGTAACTCTGTTATCAACAGTGGTAACACGTTCGTCCAGGTTAGTAACACGTCCGTCCAGATTACTCAGGGCACCACCAACTGTCTTATGGCTAGACTTATCGGTAAAGTTGTATGTCGGGCCAGTAATGGAGCCATCAATCTCAACCTTTGCATCACCGCCCAAAGCATCTACAATAGCTTGATTGGTTGCATGCAATTGGGCACCGTTAATAGCCTGGGTACTTGCTGCACTAACATCACCTTTTGCAACATTATTAATGACAGTGCCCTTATCACCGCCCAAGGTAATGCTGGATTTAGAAGTACCTGCATCATATTGAATGGCATTATCGTCAAGACCATGCAATGCTGCACCAACTGATACATAGTCGCCACTGGAAAGCTCGTAAAGCGGAGCCATAACGACGCCATTGGCATTGATTTTATCAGCATCACTGCCCAACGCATCAGCAATAGCTTGGTTGGTTGCACTTACCTTCTCATTGGTTGCATGCAACTGGGCACCATTAACAGCATCTTTGCTATCTTGGTTTACCGCACCCGCAGCCACACCTGTCAGGCGACGGTCGCCTTCAGTACCCGCAAAATTGACTTCCTTACCATCGGTATCTTTACCAACGGTAATAGGATCGCTCTGTCCCTTGTTGGCCTGTTGAACCAAGCCGATCTTACCGTCTTCAACTTGAGTGTACAGATTGGTAACCCTGTTATCGACATCGGTAACTCGATTATCGACATTGGTAACTCGATTATCAACCGCGTCAACTTTAGCGTCCACTTCCTTTAACTGGGCCACGTTAACAGCATCGGTGTCATTCTTGCCGGCCTCAACGTTGGTAATACGGCGTTTGATTTCGCTACCAGCAACAGAAGAACCAACCGATACGGTGTAGTCTTCATCGGCAACCGAACCTGCACCCAAGGCAACTGTATTAGGTGCCTTGGCTTCTGCCCCTGCTCCCAGGACAACGGAACCATGGCCGCTTGCCTTTGCCTCATTACCGATAGCAATTGAATTGGGCCCTGTTGCTTCGGCCGCACCATCTGCGGCAGTACCAATATCAAGCACACCACCACCAATGGCAACATTACCTGTGCCTGGCACAAAGCCGCCTGTACCCGGTGTGCCTGGAGTAGTGCCAGCTGTTGGCGTAATCAGCCCCAGGACATTGCCATCTTCAGTCAGGAGCGCAAGATCCAAAGGCTGTTTGCCCTGCAAAGCCAACGACAGGTCACCAACCAGGTCCAGGTGCAAGCCGGTTGGCAATTCAATACCCAGAGGAGCGGTAACACCGTTAACCACACCAACTACTGGATCTACCACGGGAGCCAGAGTACCCAACAGCGAATTCAAGAGACCTTCGACCGGAGTCAGGACTGGTGTCAAGACGGCATCAAGCGTATTGCCCAGCTGGTTTTGAGGCAGGGTAATACCAGTAGCCAGATCAAGCACACTATCTGAACCTCCCAGGGCACCGCCACCCAATAAACCGCCAAGCAGGCCACCACCTTGGCCACCGCCCAGCAAACCGCCTAACAGGCCACCGTTACCAGTACCAGACTGGCCACCACCCAATAGACCACCTAACAAACCACCAGACTGGCCGCCACCCAATAGACCATCAAGCAGGCCACCGCCACCTGAACCGGACTGGCCACCAGTCAAACCACCCACCAAGCTAAGCACGGGATCAAGCAAACCACCTTGGGCCCCACCGGTCAAACCGCCTGTTAAACCACCCAGCAGGTTGTTTACAGTACCCACTACCGGCGTTAAAGCACCTTGCTCACCCACCAGGGTATTGACTACACCACCTACCGGTGCCAACGGACCAGCGGCAGATGTCAAATCATTGACCAAACCGGTAACAGGTGCCAGCGCACCATTTTGTGGATCAACCAAACCGTTAACCAGGCCACCTACCGGTGCCAGTGCGGTGTTGTTGACCAAGCGGTCAACCGTACCCTGCACATCGGTAATCGCACCATTAGCGGCACTGCCGCCGCCAACAC
>JAAYHN010000122.1 GCA_012735395.1 Alcaligenaceae bacterium
TTGTAGGATAGCTTCGTGTGTTTTGAGCCTTCCTTGAATTCAACCCCTTTCGATTTCAGCCAGCGCCGGAGCTCACTGGTTTTCAATACAATTTCTCCTATCAAATTTCAACAATCAAATTATACACATAAATGTTTATAAAGTAAACAAAAACGTGTATAAATTTTATTGGCTTTGATGATGTCTGAGCTGGATGTTAAGTAGTGTGTTCTAAAGTACGGTTACAAGAGGATGTAGGAAAAATAAACATACAGCGCCAATTGTCTGTTTGACTAAATGTAAAATAAGTGTAAGCCAGAGTGTAAGATGCATATAAAATAAATATCTATTCATTTAAAATCAAATAGTTATATTCATGTTTCCGGTTTCAGTACCGCCTACCAAAAGCTTAAATACAAGCAGCTACATAAAGAGACAAAACCCCGATAAATCAAGCGTTTACGGGGTTTTTTGTTGTCTGGGCGGTGGATAATGCAAGACAAAAGGGTACTTGAAGATACCCCCTAATGGGGGTACATTTGGGGGTATAAGTTGATACCCCCTGATGGAGATACCCCCAATGGCACTGACAGACACCAAGATCAAAAATGCTAAGCCAGAAGCAAAGCCTTATAAGCTGGGTGATACCGGTGGCCTTTATTTGCTGGTTAATCCCAGCGGTTCAAAGTACTGGCGATATAAATACCGGTTTGGTGGCAAAGAAAAAACTCTTGCCATAGGTGTATATCCTACCGTGACCCTGAAAGATGCCAGGGCAAAGCATATGGAGGCCAGGGAACACCTGATAAATGGCACTGACCCCGGATACCAGAAGAAAGTAGAAAAGCGTGCAAAAGACATTGAGGCCGAAAACAGCTTTAAAGCCATCGGTACAGAATGGTTCGATACCAGAAGTAAAGGGTGGGGTGCAGACCATACGAAACGTTCAAAGTCTCTGCTTGAAAAAGACATTTACCCCAAGATTGGCTTTATCCCGGTTAATAAGGTGGCTGCCCCTGATGTGCTGGATGTTGTCAGGGCGATTGAGGCCAGAGGTTCCCTAAGCATGGCAGAACAGGCTTTAAG
This sequence comes from Alcaligenaceae bacterium, assembly GCA_012735395.1. Taxonomy (GTDB): domain Bacteria; phylum Pseudomonadota; class Gammaproteobacteria; order Burkholderiales; family Burkholderiaceae_B; genus Advenella. The sequence goes on from JAAYHN010000122.1 coordinate 1,066, forward strand.
TGTGATGGGGAATATCTTAAGGTATGCCGTTGGCACTGGCCGGGCTGAACAGGATGTTTCCTATGGAATGGGGCAGTTTCTACAACCAAAGACAGAAGTAAAACATCATCGGCATGTATCTGATGACCAACTGGCCGAATTACTGATTAGTATTGATGCCTATGGGGGCAGGCCAGAAACCAAGATCGCCACAAAGCTGATGGTGCTTACCTTTTTAAGAAGTGCTGAACTTAGAAACAGCAAATGGGAATATATCCAATGGGATAAGAATGAATGGCATGTTCCAAGCCAGGTAATGAAAGGTAAGTTAATCCAAAAGGCTTCAGGCGTTAGTCATATTGTTCCTTTGTGCCGCCAGGCCGTGGATTTACTGAAAGAGCTGCATACATTTACCGGTAGGGGAGAACATCTTTTCCCAAGCATAAAGGGCGATGGCAAGGTAATGAGTAACGGCACCATTAATAAGGTATTAAAAATCATTGGCTTTCATGCTGAACAAACTACTCATGGCTTCAGGGGGCTGGCCAGTACTTTGATGAATGAGAAAGGACGGTTTCACCCTGATGTTATCGAACGGCAGCTTTCCCATAAAGAACGCAATAAGATCAGGCGGGCATATGATCATTCCCTACATTTGGAAGAGCGCCATAGGCTGATGCAGTGGTGGGGTGACTATCTGGACAGTAAGCTGCAATCAAACATTATCCCGTTCCCGGCCAAGACAGCGTAATACGGGCCGTGATTGGGCCGTGATACGGACCGTGATCGGACCGTGGTTAAAACCCACTGGCAACACAACAGCCCCCGGTCCCTGTAAATCATGGTGTTACAGGTGTTATTGGTGTTACAGCCTTTATTCATGCGGGTTTGAGCCGTAACACCACGGGGTATAACAGGTGTTACGGTGTTACACCACATGGCGTATCTGGCGTGAACAGCCGGGTACTGACCCCCATACCCTATAAATCTATGTGGGCCATGTGGGCCAGCCTTTATCCATGCGGGTTACAGGCGGCCCACCAGCATAAAAACAATATGGGCCAATGTGGGCCATATGGGCCGCTTCAGTCTGACCTTGACCTGATCTTGACCCCCTGTGAATCATGCCTTGACCTGATCTTGACCCCCTGTGAATCATGCGGCAACAGTGGCAACAACCTTTATTCATGCGGTTTGCAGCCGTTGCCACTACGATAAACCCACTGGCAACACTGGCAACAAACCATATTGAGGATGATCTCAACAAGGTGGGGGGGTAAGACAGAGCTTTTTACCCTTTTGGAATATAGACCGGCCCCCAACTCCTTTTTTAATGCTGACTGCAAAACCTGATGCCATACCCTATAAATCATGGTGTAACTGGTGTATCCGGTGTAACCCCCTTTATCCATGCGGGTTTGAGCGGTTACACCATGACGTGTATCTGGTGTAACCAGCCAGGCATTACACCCAGTCCCTGTAAAACCATGGGGAACATAGGGAACACGGGGAACAAGCCCTATCCATGCGGCTTTCAGTTGTTCCCCCAACGTAAAAACAATGGGGAACATGGGGAACAGGCCGGGCATATGTTTAAAAAGGCCGGAAAATTAACCATGTTTCTTGAATATGTTTAAGCAATGGCAAAAGGGTGAGATTAGGGCGAGGCTGGGGGTAGGGCTGTTGTTTGTATGGGATTGTTTTAAAACGGTATTTACATACCTGTTATTCCGGGTATGTACAGAAAACCCGCAGACACCTAACCGAATCACAGCGCGCCATGGTGGCGGCCAAGCTGGCGAATCTCGAAAACGGACAGCGCGCAAGCTCTGCAAATTTGCAGAGCACAGCAATCAGCCAATCCGATGCCGCCAAAATGCTGAATGTCAGTACTCGCACAGGGTTTAAATGCCCGCTTTTACGGGTATTTACCCAGAACACCAGAACGGTGGTTTCGGGATTTCAAATTATAAAACCTTAATATGGGAATATTTCACAATTAGAAGTTAGGTTTTCTCACTTCTTTGCGTAATGGGATTTTCCCGCTTCGCTTGTTATCGGATTTTCCGACATCAAACCTTAACGGATAACGGGGCGGTTCCCCAAAACGGGGGAGCGGCAAAGTGGCCCAGCCTCACATTGAGGATGGATGGCCGCCTGCATAATTTTGTGCAGATGGTAATGCTTGCCAGTCGTGGTCTTTTCCTCAATTTGAGGAAGTCAAAATACAACGGGAGGTAAGGGGGTCGTGAAATGCTACCCCATCACCCGGCCAGTCACGCACGCAGGAAACAAGTTGGTGGCATTTCAAATGTGACCAAGCCCCATACAAGCCCCTTGCAAGTACCGTGAACGAACCGTCAAAGGGGTATCCGCAATTTTGCGGCGGTTGATGTTATCAGTCATGCGCGGGGGGAACAAGCTACAGAAAACTACAGTCCAGGCGGCTATTGAGGCAGTCACGCGCGCGTACTGGTCAAGAACGGCAACGTAACGGCACGAATAAATCAAGTATTTCCTACGCGCGCGCGTACTGGTCGCAAAACTATCAGGGGTGCCCTGAATCTTGAGGATACCGCCAGCGGTGGGAACTTACGGAAAACCTTGCGGTAATCTTGCGGTAATCTTGCGGCAAACCACCAGAGCGGGGGTGTGCTTGCATGGGGTGTTTTACTGAAAGGCCAGTATGGCCACTTGCAAGGCCATTGCCAGGGCAAAAAGCCTGTTAATAAATGTTATGGTGCAAAACGATCTTTATCGTGGTGATGTTTTTCTGGAGCGGCCCCGGTTGCTTGTGCGGTGAGAGCTATTAATAACCTTGTATGCCTCAAAATCAAAATAAGCCATGGAGTTAATTTCAGAGCCGATCATTAAAGTTTTGAAATTATTTTGAAGTGACTGCCAATCTTGTTGGGCGTGGCCGGGCATGAGTTTTTCATAAAATGTAGCATATGAATTTGTTAGCGTAAGGAGTGATTTATCTTTATCACGGTAACCGCTGTATAGGGGGAAAATAGTAAAGTATTCTGTTTTGTTAAAATCCCCGGTGACGGACATTTGATTGACAATGCCTACATATACCTTACCGGATTTTAGTGATACTTGAATGGGCCTCTGTTCTTTGGATGAGGTATATAGTATTTTTTCAAACTCATTTTCATTTGCCAGTTTTTGTGTGGCTTTTAATGAGTTGTTTGCATTGTCAGTACAATATCCAACAATAAAAGCCAAGAACAAGGTAACAGTAGCCCAGCATACAAACTGCACTTGATCGTAGTCTGCATGAATGCTTAAAAGCAGTTGATGAATGTTGATATTAAAGGTGTTTTTTAAAGCAAATGATGGGATATTTAGGGCGTCCAAGAATATAACGAGAATGCCGCCCAGCCCAGAGAAAAGGGCACCATAACTAATCAGGTGCCCGTAATCAGACCACCCCTTTGATCTTAATTGCCTGAACCGGGCGAGTGGATACCGGTTAGTAAATATATATCCAGCAAGTATAACGATTGCAACGAGGACTACGGGCATTTATATTTACTCATCAGGCACGAGCGGATTTAGGCGATAAGTCCCTGTTTCTGACGCTTCGGCGTGTTTTGGACTGGCTGGCCTCAAGGTTTTGTGCCTGACGTACTGCTTTTAAAATGTTTTTTTGAACATCGGTATTTTCTACGTTAAGACGTACGCTACCATCACGTCCAATAATTAACTTCTGTTCTGATGGTTTTTTGTCTTTGCGGAAAAGGTTACTTAAAAAACGCCACATATTACCCTCCATTTATAAGACAAACAAAAGGCCCCAAAAAAGAATTATTAAGGAGCCAAGTTTTTAAAAATAAAAATATTTACAAAGTCATTATATACGAAGCCTTTATTTTTATAAGCATGTGATAAAAAAATTCATAAGATATATTTAGACATATATGTCTTAGACTGTACAAAATGCCAGTATAATCAGCTTGTCAGTGCCTAGCCCGACGGGGCGAAAACCGGCACGCCAACGGCTGGCACTGACCCTTTATTATGTGGCGTGCAACTTTGGCGAGTTTGCGAATGGCAGCCCCCACACAAGAAAAAATAGACCTGTCCCATTATGATTTAATTGATACCTTTAGCGCACGTGAAGCGGCCTGTTTAATTGCTGGGTTTGACCCAAAAACAGAAGATGCGGTATACAATTACGATTATCGTAAGTTTTGTGCAGCGCAAGTTATTGAGGATGCCATAAAGGAAGCTCATAAAGAAGCGGAGCGACATTTTAAAGGTATTGGTGTACACATTGCAGGCATAATTCCCGACCCGTGGGTTAGAGAGATAAAAGAATTAGAACCAGTTCCGTACTTGCCATGTACTAATATGCGTGCATGGTTTGAGCATTTAAAAAATACATCAAGTCCGTCCAGCGAAGTAGCCAAAATTAAGGGGATGAGCTTTTCCGTAGGGTATGAAAAGATAAAATTCAAGCGGGAAGATATTAAACGATGGCTTGAAGAAAAAGATTATAATGGCGCCCGTTATTTTTTGAGTGAGCATAAAAAACAGCTTCAAAAGCTTGATTATCAAAAAGAAATGCTGGACAGGGAACTTATATCATTGCATGAACAGGCCCGTGATCTGGAAAGTTTAAGGCAGGAAAATGCGGAGCTGAAAGCCCAGGTTGAAGAGTTGGGAGCCAGCCAAGACATTGACCCACGGCTAAAAAACACACTGTATAAAATGATTCATGCTATGGCTGTTATCGGGTATAAGTATGATCCACAAGCCGCCCGAAATAATGCAGTGTCAGATATTGCTAATGATATCAATGCAGCCGGTCTTAAGGTGAGCAATGACACGATACGCACCCACTTACAAGAAGCGGCAAGAGTAGCCGCCAATAAAGCCGAATAGTAAAAAGCCTTAACCGAATAGGGCTTCACATAACCGTATACGGTTTGGCCTTAACCGTATACGGCCACCATCAAAGCAGCTTAATCCACAATGCCCCCATGATTAATTTTATGGAGGCATGGACATGCACCAAGCCACAACGCAAGAAAACGCCACCCACACCACCCGACACCCAGAGCAAAGCCCAGAACGTTACTGGAGCATGAAAGAAATTGCCGATCATTTGGTTGTTTCCATTCATACCCCCCGTAAATGGCTGTTACGCAAGCAGATGCTACGGCCTGACATCAACGGCATAAAGCTGAACCGCTGGAAGTACAGCACCATCAAGGACTTTCTGGAAAACCCCATCAAATGGCGTAAAGAACATGCGCAGGAGGTGGCGTAATGGATACCCAAGAACTTCAAATATTGCACGAGCACCCCGACGGCGATGCGCTTTTTTATGACCCAGAGGCCCAACTCTTATTTATTCACGACAGTGACGCAGAGCAATATGTATCAATTCCAATACACGCTTACGGCTTGCTTGAGATAGCAGAGAGTGCCGCCCGTATTGCCAGGGAAATTATTTATCAGGAGGGTGAGCAATGAGAAGCCTATACAAGCACCCAGACGGCCATAAGATGACGCATGACCATGAAACCAAGATGCTGACCGTATCAGATGACGAGGGCAATAAAGTATCTATCCCGGTTGGCAATGCTGGCCTGCTGCAAATCGGTAAAGCGTTTATCAGTGCATTCAGAAAAGGCAGGCTGATAGAAAAGGGGCTGGCATGAAAAAAAATACCCCCACCACAAAAAGCAATGAGGGCAACAA
>JAAYHN010000123.1 GCA_012735395.1 Alcaligenaceae bacterium
ACATGATGCAGGCCACATGCTGGCACTTGCCTTTCGTGTTTTGGGTAACATGAATTATGCCGAACAGGCCATTCAAAGCACATTTATTACCATCTGGAAAAATGCGGATACCTATGAAGAAGAAGCCGGACCGGCAAAAGGCTGGATATACAGTATTCTCCGTTTCCGCATAGGGGTGCTGTATAAACAGCACTATGACAGCATCCAGGCCGCCGCCCAAAATACAGACCCTCTCCTGTCTGAAACTTTGATTAACCTGCAGGCCGACATCCACGATGCCGAAGAATCACATTCGGTGTTTTATGGTTACCTGGACGAATTACCCGTGGAGCCACAAAGAGCCCTTATTAATATGTACTTCAGTGCCAGTGAGCAAGCAAGTACGGCCACGTTCCTGAATATGCCCCTCGGGCGTTTCAAGGAAAACATTTTGCTGGGTTTGCGTCATTTATCCAAAAAGCTGGAAAGCTTTCCCCACCATGTCGAAAATGAAAAAATTGGTGAGTATGTTTTAGGCGGGTTAAGTGGTGAAGAAGAGCGTTATATCCTGCAATTATTCAATCAGGATAGTTCTGCCGCCAATATTGCCCTGATTTGGGAGGCGCATTTCACCGAATTTCTAGATCAACTGCCACAACAAACTCCCCCGCAACGGCTGTGGGACAGTATCAGGCATAACCTTAAGGGCACAGAAGAAAGCGGCAATATACCTGACACCACCGGTGAATACCCGGCTTCTTCTTTCATACCCGGCCATATTAAAGAGGCTTGCCTGGACCTTTGGGGTAATGTGAAACTCTGGCAGGCATGCAGTCTTGTTTTGGCTATATTAAGCGCAACTCTGGTTATCATGATGCCATCATCATCCAATATGCCCAAAATGATAGCCATCATGTCTGATCCGGCCCAAAATATACAAACCGCCTGGGTGATAAAAATCAATCAAGACGGAAGCGCCCAATTCAAACCCCTGATCCAGCAAAATATTGCTGAAAATCTTGAAATGGAGGTTTGGACACAATCAAATGCATCTGGCAATGACTATCGTTCCCTGGGAACGATTAAATCATCCACGCCTTTTAACCTGCAGGCAGATACATTAGGAAAGACGGTTCCCGGCCAGTTGTTCCAGATCAGTCTGGAGCCTGTGGGTGGATCCAAAACCAACAAACCAAGCGGGTCAGTTTTATATCAGGGGCGGCTTGTTGATGTGTCTAATTGAACTTTAATTCACATGATAGACAGCTAAACTGCATCAAACTTGCAATAAATTAAATTTTTTAATAAATATTTTTATTGTTAACTCGTACAGAGACGAGTAGCAGGTCAAAATATCGTATTATCAATGCTATAACAATTTAATCTTTGATCATTCCATCAAATGTCCCTTGTTTTAATCGTCTTATTACCTTTTCTGGGCAGCATGATTGCTGCCATTTTGCCTCCGAATGCCAGAAATCAGGAAGCCTGGCTCGCTGGTTTTATTGCTATTGTCTGTGCCGGATTGGTCATAAACACAGCGCCTGCCATATTCAATGGCGAAGTCTTGACACAAAATATCAATTGGTTGCCCGAATATGGGGTCACCATGATATTCAGGATGGATGGTTACGCCTGGCTATTTGCCCTGCTGGTAACCATAATGGGGGCATTGGTTGTTCTATACGCGCGCTATTACATGGATCCCGAAGATCCGGTACCCCGTTTTTTCTCGTTTTTCCTGGCCTTCATGGGTTCCATGCTGGGGGTAGTGCTATCCGGTAATGTCATCCAGCTGGTCATATTCTGGGAGCTAACCAGCCTTTCTTCCTTCATGCTGATTGCCTATTGGCATCATCGGCAGGATGCCCGCCGTGGTGCCCGCATGGCATTAACCATTACCGTGGCGGGTGGTTTCTGTTTACTTGCCGGCATGCTTATGATTGGCCACATTGTGGGCAGTTATGAATTAAACCAGATTCTTGAATCAGGGAACCTGATACGAAACCATCCCTGGTATATCCCGATTCTCGTGCTGGTATCCCTGGGGGCACTTACCAAAAGCGCCCAATTCCCGTTCCATTTCTGGTTGCCAAATGCCATGGCGGCACCTACCCCCGTTTCCGCCTATTTGCATTCGGCAACCATGGTTAAAGCCGGTGTTTTTCTTCTGGCCCGTTTCTGGCCTATCCTGGCCAGTACCGATCAATGGTTCTGGATTATTGGCGGCGCAGGCATGTGTTCTTTGCTAATAGGTGCTTTTGCGGCAACTTTCCAGCAAGACATGAAGGGGGTGCTGGCGTACTCTACCATCAGCCATCTGGGCCTTATTACCTTATTGCTGGGCTTGAACAGTGAACTGGCCCTGGTTGCCGCCCTTTTCCACATGATTAACCATGCCACCTTCAAGGCCTCTTTATTCATGGCAACCGGCATTGTAGATCACGAAACAGGCACCCGGGACATGGGGGTTTTGTCGGGGCTGCGCAAAGCCATGCCCATTACGGCAACCCTTGCCATAGTGGCCGCTGCCGCCATGGCAGGGGTACCCCTGTTAAACGGGTTCCTGTCCAAGGAAATGTTTTTTTCTGAAACCCTGTTTGTAGACCAAACCTCCCATACCAGTTACTTGCTTCCCAGTATGGCTGTGTTGGCCAGCGCTTTCAGTGTTGCCTATTCCCTGCGTTTTATTACCCAGGTTTTCTATGGAGAGCCTGCCACCGATTTGCCACGCAAACCGCATGACCCGCCTCACTGGATGCTTTTTCCAAGTGCGGTACTGGTATTGCTTTGTATTTTAATTGGCATCCTGCCGGAATATACAATCGGCCCCGTACTAAATATGGCCGCCGGTTCCATCCTTGGGCAATCTTTGCCACACTATAGCCTGGCTATCTGGCATGGCTTCAACCTGCCACTGGTCATGAGTATCCTGGCCATGGCGGGCGGCATTTCCCTGCTGTTTGTACTCAGGCCCATGTTCCGCGCCCATCCGGGCCAAACCCCGCTGCTATACCATTTTGATGGGCGCAATACCTTCGACCGCATCATGAATGGCATAGACAGTGTTTCTTACACCCTGCTGGAATGGTTTTCTTCACGACGCCTGCAACCGCAAATCCTCTGGATTATTGTGATTACGCTTGTCGTCGCTGTTTTGCCACTCAGAGATGGAAGCTGGCTTGGCAACATGCCACCAACTCCTTTTGACCCTGCCTTTGCCATCCTTTGGCTGGTTGGCGGGATTTGTGCTATTGGTGCCGCCCACCAGGCAAAATACAATCGTTTCAGGGCGCTGGTTTTGTCCGGTGGCGCCGGCCTTATCACATGCATTACATTTGCATGGCTGTCGGCCCCTGATCTGGCCTTAACCCAGCTGGTGGTGGAAACCGTAACAGTTGTTCTTATTCTTCTGGGTATGCGCTGGTTGCCACGCCGTGTTATGGAAGAAGCCAAATCAGCCGCATTACCCTCTTTCATTCGCAGGGCAAGGGATTTAATCATTGCCATTTGCGGTGGGCTGGGCATTGCCGCACTGGTTTATATCGTGTTAACCAGTGACAAACCCGAAGGCATTTCCAGGTTTTTCCTTGAAAAAGCCCTTCCCGAAGGCGGGGGCACTAACGTTGTCAACGTTATCCTGGTTGATTTCCGGGGGTTTGATACCTATGGTGAAATTACGGTGCTGGGCATCGTGGCCATTACGGTTTATGCTCTTTTACGGCGTTTTCGTCCGCCACAGGAAAGTATTCATGCACTTGAAAGCCGTCATGAAATACAAACCATTGACAGCTCAGGGCTAACCCCTGAACACAGCCTGCCCAAAGGCACCCTGCTGGTACCCAACGTTCTTGGCCGTCTGATGCTGCCCGTTACTACCCTCATTTCACTTTACTTCCTGCTGCGTGGACATAACCTGCCTGGCGGTGGCTTTGTGGGGGGGCTTATATTTGCAACGGGTATAATTTTGCAATACATGCTAAGTGGTATCCATTGGGTTGAAACCCGTTCTCGGGTCAGGCCGCAATACTGGATATCAATTGGCCTATTAATTGCCGGCATTTCTGCCATGACGGCATGGTGGGCCGGTCAACCCTTTTTGTCCGCCCTTAGCTGGGATGTTTATCTTCCCATTATTGGTAAATTGCATCTATCCAGTGTCATATTTTTTGATATTGGCGTTTATGCCCTGGTCGTAGGTGCAACAACCTTTATGCTGGTTGCCCTGGCTCACCAGTCTTTACGTTTTTATCGTAAGGCACCGGTAGCGGAAACAGAAAGCACCGCAGTAAAACATACTCAATCAATCTTAACGGAGCGATCCAAATAAATGGAAATTGTATATTCATTAGCCATAGGGGTCATGGCCGGATCGGGTATATGGCTTTTGCTCAGGCCCAGAACATTCCAGGTCATTATCGGGCTTACTCTTGTGTCCTACGCAGTCAATCTGTTTATATTTGGTATGGGCAGGCTATCTGTTGGCGCCCCGCCCATTATTGATGCGGGCACAGTGATTGACCCATCAGCGTATACCGACCCTGTTCCACAGGCGCTGGTGTTAACGGCCATTGTTATCGGCTTTGCCACCACGGCATTGTACCTTGTTGTATTACTGGCTTTACGCGGCTTATCCAATACCGACCACGTTGACGGCACGGAGTCTCATTCATGATGGGGTTGCTGGATCACTTACCCATTTTACCGGTTGTCGTACCCATGATAGCGGGTGCTATCATGCTTGTATTGAAAGACTCGCGTCGTAACACATTAACTGGCCTGGCTTTCCTGTCAGTTTTTATCCAGTTTGCCGTTGCGGTTACCCTGCTTTATATAACGGCAGGCAAAATTGAATCAGACTGGGATAACCAAATAGGTGTTTACCTGCTGGGCAACTGGATTGCACCGTTTGGCATCGTTTTTGTGGTTGACAAGCTTTCTGCTGTCATGCTGCTCCTTACCGTATTGCTTGGCCTGGCCGCCTTGACATACTCTACCGCATTCTGGGACCGTGTCGGCATTCACTTTCACCCGCTCTTCCAGTTTATTTTAATGGGCCTGAACGGGGCATTTTTAACGGGTGACCTGTTTAACCTTTTCGTTTTCTTTGAAATTTTCCTGGCCGCCTCTTATGGCTTAATGTTGCATGGTTCCGGTTCAAAACGGGTGTCCAGCGGCTTGCACTATATTACCGTTAACCTGGTTGGCGCTTCTTTACTGCTCATTAGTATTTCCCTTATTTATGGGGTAACGGGTACCCTGAACATGGCTGATCTGGGTATCAAGGCGGGTACACTTAACGAAGAAAACCGTAAACTGTTTGAAACCGCCTGCGCCATTCTTGGTATTGCCTTTCTTGTTAAAGCTGCTTCATGGCCGCTGAATTTCTGGTTGCCCAATGCCTATGCGGCTGCCTGCGCGCCTGTTGCCGCGCTGTTTGCCATCATGACAAAAGTCGGGATTTATGCCCTGGTGCGCATGGGATCGCTTCTGCTTCCAAGTGGTGCACCTGCCGCTTTTGGCGGAGAATGGATGTACGCAATCGGTTTGGCCACCATTGTCTTTGGCACCCTGGGAATCCTGGCCGAAAAACAAACCGGACGCCTGGTTGGCTACAGTATTATTCTTTCATCAGGCACCCTGCTTACGGCACTTGGTATGCCCGGTGTTACGCTTACCGGCCCGTCCCTGTTTTATTTAATCAGCTCCGTGTTAACAACAGGTGCCTTTTTCCTGCTGGTTGAATTAATCAAACGCACCGAATCCTTTGGTTCCAGCGTGCTTTCTGTCAGTTTCGATGCTTTCGAACTTGAAGATAGCAGCACCTCCGATTATTCGGGTGATGTTGTTGGTGTGCCCATTCCGGCTTCGCTGGCATTTCTGGGTCTGTCATTCTTTACCTGCGCAATCCTGATTGCCGGCATGCCGCCTTTTTCCGGCTTTGTTGCCAAGTTTGCCCTGTTATCTTCCGCGCTGGCATTTACCGATAACAACATGAGTGGCCCATCACTTAACGCATGGTTACTGGTTATTGCCATGCTGGTTTCCGGTCTGGCTACGGTTATTGCGTTGGGCCGCTCCGGTGTTCGCATGTTCTGGAACTCGGGCACTTTGCAAACACCCAAACTCAGTATTCGCGAAGCGTTTCCTGTAGCCGTTTTATTATTAAGCTGTATTGCCCTTTCTATTTTTGCCGGGCCGGTAATGGATTTCCTGACAGAAACCGCCACATCCCTTGATGACCCTAACCAATACATCCATGCCGTCATCACACAAAGCTCAAATAAACCTGGATTCGGAGGATAGCAATGAAAAAATATTTTTTCTGGTTCCCCATGACGGTTTTTCTGCTGCTTATCTGGATGTTGCTGGCCAACAAACTGTCTGTCGGGCAGTTCACACTGGGGCTGATTCTGGCCTTTACCCTGGTGCTGGCATCACAGCGCTTAAGACCGCTCCATGGTTACCCCAAAAAAACATTAACTATTATCCATTTGGCCATTCACGTGGCTATTGATATTGCTTATTCCAACTGGGTGGTTGGCATGCTTATCTTAAAAGGGAAAAGTGCCAACCGCACTCCCGGCTTTATCAATATTCCACTTGACCTCCGGGACCCACATGGTTTGGCAATCCTGGGCTGCATTATTACCTATACACCCGGTACTGTCTGGTCTGGCCTGACCGAAGATGATTTCATTCTTCGGCTACACGTTTTAAACCTGAAAGAAGAATCCGAATGGATAGGAATTATCAAGAACCGCTATGAAGCAAAATTGATGGAGATTTTTAAATGAGTTTACTCCTGACCTGGGCCTGTCATTTTGCCCTTGGCTGCTTTGCCATCGCCATTTTATGTGCCCTTACACGAGCAGTCCGGGGTTCTACACCACAAGACCGTGTGCTGGGCCTGGACACCATGTATATTAACGGGATGCTGAGCATTATTGTGCTGGGCATTCTTTACCGGACTTCCTGGTATTTTGATATTGCATTGTTAATCAGTCTGCTGGGCTTTGTGTCGTCTTCCGCCATGGCCAAATTCCTGCTCCGGGGCGAGGTAATTGAACCATGAATGATATCCCTGCCTGGATTGCCATTCCCGCTTCCATTTGCCTTGTAGCGGGTGGCCTGATTACATTAATCGGTTCTGTCGGTTTATTGCGCTTTGAAGATTTTAAAAGCCGTATTCATGCACCAACATTAGGTAACACTTATGGCGCCATGTTTACTTTGCTTGCCTCTATACTGGTGTCGTTCTTTATGTCTGACCGGGTATTTTTTCATGAAATCCTGATCATTCTGTTTTTATTCCTTACTTCGCCTGTTACCGCAATGCTTTTGATGCGTTCTTATATATTACGCCTGGAACGTATCGGTAAATAAAGGCTTTACCGGCTGACTCATATGCTGCTCAGGTTTTTTCTGTTAATTTTTGTTGTTTTTTCTTCCTATGCCGGTAATGCATATGCAGCAGATCAAAACAAACAACTGCTTATTGACACCATTCAGAAGCAACTGGAAGCGGTACCCAAAAGCATAGAAAACAAAACAGAACGGGAAGACGCTTTGCGTCTTCTCAAAGACCTGCGTGACAATGCGCAACTTATCATAGACAGTAAAACGCAGGAACTGTCTGGCATTGATATCAAATTAAAAAACCTGGGTGAGGCTCCCAAAGAGGCTCCTGAAGCGCCAGTTAGTCCGGAATCACAAGATATAGAGAACCAGCGCAAAAGCCTGCAACAGGAATATGAACGGCTTGACGCCAATATCAAACTGGCCCGGTTAATTATTAATGATAGCCAGCAACGCACTTTAAAACTGCTGGCAGAAAGCCGGCTTCAATTTCGTGCCGCTTTATTTGAAAGGGTAAACTCACCCCTGACACAAACATTCTGGAAAAATTTTACGCAGGCCTGGCCTGCAGATGCCTCCAGAATACAAAAATTTTCAAACTCAATTGGTGATATTTTCAGGAAGGCATTAAAGCCTGAAAATAAAAATTTCTTTTACGCGGGTATTGCAGGCGCACTTTTCATTCTGGTTTTTATCAACCGTTTCCTGCAAAATATCCTGCGCCTGGTGGCGATAGAAAAAATACCAACTGGCCGCGCAAGGCGCTCGGTCGTGGCAACTGGACTGATTCTGAATAATGTGCTTGTTACAGGCTTGTCTCTTTACATATTTTATACAGGACTAAACTGGAACAAAATCGTCAGCCCGGAGCTCCATACTTATTTTACAGAACTAATTTATATGTTCATGTTTGGTGCCCTGGTTACCGGTCTGGGGAAAGCTTTGCTTTCCCAGCGGCATGAGTCATGGCGGCTGCCAAAGTTAAGCAATGATCTGGTTAAAAAACTTCAGTTTTTTCCATTGTTAATCGCTTTTATTGCGGTAACTTTCCAGATATTCAGAATCAGCAGCAACCCGATTGGCCTTTCTCTTGATACAGAAGTAAGTGGCCAGGTTATTTCAAATGTCATAATGGCCCTTATTGGCTTCATGATATTGAGCATCATACGAAAGCATTATCAATCAGAGCATGTGCAAGAGCCAACCGGGCAGGGGCAGCCCAAAACCGGCCTAAAACCAATTGTTTTAAGGGGTTTTTGCTGGTTTATCATTATCGCTTCCCTGGTTTTTACCCTGATTGGTTTTGTTGCATTGGGTGCCTTCCTTGTAATGCAGTTGCTTTGGACTGTCATTGTCCTGGCTTGCTTCTATATCCTGTTTAAATTATGTGAAGATTTTTTTCATGCCATTATTGCATCGCAGGGAGTCATTGGTTCCAGGCTGGTGAGCCGTTACCAGTTTTCTGCCAATTTCCTGAACCAGCTTGATGTCATTTTTTCTGCCATCAGCAAAATATTGCTGGTTTACCTGTTGATTGTTATTTTGCTGGCGCCATATGGCACCAGTCTGGGTGAACTGTTCAACCAGAGCGGCAAGTTTGAATCTTTCATGGCCAGCTGGGAAAGCTTTATTACCCCCAAAATATTTTTTACTGTTGTATTTATTGTTTTTGCCGGCTATCAAATTACCCGGATTATCAAGAACTGGTTAACTGTCAAATACTTTCCCAACACCGATATTGAAACGGGTGTCCGTTCAAGTATCGTCACTGTTCTGGGCTATATTGGCGCTATTATCACCATTATGCTCACGCTGTCTACGCTGGGCATCAGCTTCGAGAAACTGACCTGGATTGTCAGTGCCCTTTCGGTGGGTATCGGTTTTGGTTTACAGGCCATTGTCCAGAATTTTATTTCCGGCCTGATTATGCTGGTTGAGCGCCCGGTCAAGGTGGGTGATTGGGTCGTACTGGGCACACAGGAAGGCGATATCAGGCGTATTAATGTACGTGCAACGGAAATCCAGCTGGGTGACCGCTCTACCCTGATCGTGCCCAACTCGGAATTTATTACCAAAGCAGTCAGGAATATGACACATATAAAGGGCGAGGGGCGTGTACAAATTCGCCTCCCTCTTCCCCTTAATGTCAATCCGGTGAAGGTCAAAAACATAATCACCGGGATTCTCCTGAACAACGACAATGTACTGAAAGGTAACGAGGTTGAACCCTATATACGCCTGGAAGGCATAGAAGCAGGTAACTTAATGCTGCTTGCCACCTGCTTTGTTGCCAGCCCGCGCATTACGGGGCGTGTTAAAAGCGACCTGCTGTTTGAAATCATAGAAAAACTGCATCTTGAAAATATACCGCTCAGCCAGCCTGTTCTTATTGAAAAAACAGAATCAGCCATCGCTACCAACAAAGAGGAATAAGGCCAGGAAAATACGCTGCTGCCGTAAAGAAAAAAGTGAATTTTGAAAGAATCGTAAACCAATTGGCAAAATATCAAACCGGTATCTATTTAATTACAATGATACTGGCGGCAATACTGGCTACGATTTCGCCAGAAAAAATGGCATTTGATGCAGCCATTAACCCGGCCTTGGGTCTTATGCTGTTTGCCACTTTCCTGCAGATACCCATTGTATCCCTTGGGAAGATATTTCTCTCGCTGCGTTTTCTTGTTGCCTTGTTTGTCGCTAATTTCCTGGCCGTGCCACTGCTTGTTGCTGCCATTGTCCCGTTTTTTACACTTGAACCGATTGTGCTGTTGGGTGTATTAATGGTGTTGCTTGCACCCTGCATTGACTATGTAATCACGTTTGCCCATCTTGGCCGCAGCGATGCCCGTTTGTTACTGGCTGCCACCCCCTTGCTTCTTATAATGCAAATGCTGCTTTTACCCTTTTATCTTCAACTGTTTATTGGAAACGAGACAGCAGACCTGATTCAATTTTCACTATTTGCACAGGCCTTTATATGGTTAATTGCCATACCGTTTGTATTGGCAACCTTAGTACAATTCATGATAAAAAAAACATCAATAAATGGCAGGCTTCCCGTTTTTCTTGAACCGGCCGTGATTTTTTTCACTGCCCTTGTTTTATTTATCGTTATTGCGAGTGTTGTGCCAAAATTGGGTGCGGCAACAGATTCAATCACGCAGGCCATACCTCTTTATATTATCTTTTCGGTAACAGCGCCTGTACTTGGGTGGCTTATTGGGAAATTATTCCGCTTACAGGATTCAATGGCTGGAGCCATCGCATTTAGTGCCGCCACCCGAAACTCTTTGGTAATCATGCCGCTTGCTTTGGCAATACCAGGCGCTATTCCGGTATTGCCTGCTGTTATTATGAGCCAAATGATTATTGAACTGCTTGCAGAACTGGTTTATATACGCCTGGCACTATGGAAGATTAAACCGGCTCGGTCCATTCCTCGGTAAACAGCTCGTAACTCAGGCGCTCTTTTTGTGGTATTGGCATTTTAGGGGTGCCAATAGCCACAAAACCCATAAAACGGTAATCAAGCGCATCAAAGCCAAGGCCTGACTGGAACTCGTCTATGTAGGTAGCGATACCGGTACTCCAGAATGCGCCATAGCCCAACATATGGGCCGCATTCAGGATATTGGTAATAGCCGAACCCGTTGCCAGTATGCGCTCAAGCTCACTGATTTTGGTGTTGCTGTAATCAATATGGCAAGCAACCGCGATAATCAATGGAACTTCACTAAGCCATTGGCGGGTTGCGGCTTCTTTATCCGGATTGAATGGCTCATCACTGGCCTGCCTTAATCCAATAGAAAAATTGGCAAACTTCTGGACTGCTTCACCACGAATGATTCTGAAACGCCATGGACGCAGTGCGCCATGATCGGGGGCCGAGATGGCCGATTGCAGAATGGTTGCCAGTTCTTCATCGGAAGGAGCCGGTGATGTAACCATCTTCATGGAGTTACGGTTAAGAAGATATTTAACTGCTTCATTCATGGCAAAACCTGTTAATTAATTTAAAGGATGGTATGAGTTTAGCGCAATAATGCTTTCATATCTCTTACTGCCTTTTCCCAACCGTCAAAAATGGATTGCGCCACAATGGCATGACCTATATTCAACTCGGAAATACCGCCAAGCGCCACAATGGGCTGAACATTCTCATAGTTCAGGCCATGCCCGGCATTGACTTTAAGACCGGCACGAAGCCCCTCGGCAATCGCAGCCTTCAGACGTTCCAGCTCTGCCGGTTTTTTTTCTGTTAAGGCGTCAGAGTAAGTACCCGTATGTAATTCAATCACTGTTGCCCCTGCTTCTGCCGCTGCATGAATCTGTTCAAAATCAGGGTCAATAAACAAAGAGACACGGGAGCCCGCATCGTGCAAGCGGGATACTGCCGTTTTTACCAACTCGAAAGATGCCAGGACATTAAGCCCGCCTTCGGTTGTTAATTCCTGGCGACGTTCCGGGACAAGGCAAATATCATGTGGCTTGACCTCGCATGCAATGGCAATCATTTCATTCGTAATTGCGCATTCAAGATTCATGCGGGTACTTAGCAAAGGACGCAAGGCGTAAACGTCTTTATCCTGGATATGCCGGCGATCTTCGCGCAAATGCAGGGTTATTGCATCGGCACCGGCCTGCTCTGCCAGCAGTGCAGCCTTGACAGGATCAGGATACACGCTATGGCGTTGCTGGCGCAGCGTTGCAACATGATCAATATTTACACCTAAATCAATCATAAAATACTATAAAAATTATTGTGAAATAACGGATGTTTGAGTCCAGCCACCACCCAGC
>JAAYHN010000124.1 GCA_012735395.1 Alcaligenaceae bacterium
AGCAAAGTCTTTTTCATTTGTTAAATCTCCGTAGATTTTGAGTGATCAGAGCAGCGATCAAGACATTATGTTCTACCGCTCTATAAAACTCCGCGAAGGGAAGTTGTAGTTATTGCACCAAATTTTTCACTTTCTGGCTACCAACTTCTTCATAAAAACCCTTTTTTGTGAGTTTTATGTTGGCAGTGAGCAACAAACATGACACAACAGACCAATTCTTAAGCAGGCCTTTTTCCCTTCGAAACTGTTAAGCCCACCCCTGCAAATTTCTTAATCCATCCGGCTAATAACCGCATGAACCTTTAATTTACTGCCGTTTTGACAGCACTGCAAACATTACCGTTAAAACTGTTGTTTAGCGTCCAAAGAAGCACTAAGCAGCCTTAATGTAGTGTTGTTTTAATTTAACACACATGTTGTTTTAATGCAAAAAAAAGCCACCTGCATCATGCGGTGGCTATGTATTTGGCATTTAAGCACCCCTAGGCGCCGTCTTGCGCACACCTGAAACCCAAAGTATCCAGCGTAAAAGGGGCTTTCAGGCTGGACCTGAAACCATAACGCATGAAAGCGGCATAATCGCTGGGGTCGGCCACGCCTTGCGCCCCTGCCCCGCAAAACGCCCCCAGGTCCAGGCTAAGGGTACGGCCATCCACTTCCACCTCTTCTACATTCGACATTTGCAGTTTGCTGGAAACGGTGGCGTTAAAGTCTTGTGTCCACTCCCAGATTAAACCGTGCATATCGTAAACCCCCCAGTAATTGGGCCTGTCTTGTTTGATGGCTGGCAGGCTGGCCATGGTGGGTTTGGCATACCAATCCAGGATTTTGCGGGAAAAATCCGGGTCTTTGGTGGCATCTATTTTGGTTTCAGAGGCACGGGCGGCGTATTCCCATTCGGCAATGGTGGGCAGCCGTTTGCCCTGCGCCTTGCAATAGGCCTGGGCGGCAAACCAGGAAACATTGTTTACCGGGCTGTGTGCATCAATGGTTTTGGGTACCCATTGGTTGTTTTCTTTTAACCAGTGCTTTAAATAGCCCTTTTCGGCAAACATGGGCTGGATTTTATCGGGCGACCACTGCGGGTGCGTTTTAACAAATTCGGCAAATTCCAGATTGGTAACGGGCGTGACATCCAGTTTAAATGCCTTGACCCATTCCAGCGGGCTGGCCTGACTGGAATACAAGGGGCGGTATTCGCCCTGCGGCAACGTGACCATATCAACCGCCTGTACTGGCATGGCAATGAATGCCAAAACAGTGGCAGTGCCGGCCAACAGCCGCTTATTCAGCCGTTTGAAACGATTGGCCTTATAGTGAGAGTGGCTGGCGCTACAGCCCGTTACGTTCATTATCATATGCTTGTTTCGCTTTTCTGTAGAAAACCGGTAAAACCGGCTACGCTCTATATAAAGAGCGTAGCCGTGATACAGGGATTAAACCAGGGATAGTTTACCCCTGCCCCCCCCCAAGAGGCTTAGTGTGCCCCGGGCACTGCCTGGGCAGGCGCTGCCTTGCGTTGCTCTGCCACATCTTCGGGAGAGATTTCACCACCTTTGTTATCCCAGCTGTTAAGCACGTAGGTAATTACGTTGGCAATATCATTATCACTTAAGATCATGGCCGGCATGACGCTATTCCATTTGGTACCGTTAACGGTAATTTCACCTGACAAACCATGCACAATCACGTTGGCTGCACGTTTGTGGTCTTCATTCAGGTAATCAGAAGCGGCAAGCGGAGGGAATGCGCCCGCGATACCCACACCACCGGCCTGGTGACATGCCTGGCAGTTAGCCTCATAGACACGCTGGCCAAACTTGATTTTCTCTTCTTTGGTTTGCGCCACAACGGGAGCGGGTGCCTTACCGGTATCAACCGACTGAATGGCTGAGCCTTCGGGCAGGTAAACCGCATCCATTTGTTTGCCAGAGTAGATTTCCTTGTTTTCAGGGCCGGTTACCGTGATATTGCCCAGCGCGCCTTTATTAAAGGCACGGAAGATGGAGTGGTCTACCATCACCAAATCACCCGGCACGTCTACCTTAAATTCAACCATGGTGGCACCACCAGCGGGTACCAGTGTGGTTTGGATATGGTTGTTAACCAGTTTGCCACCTTCCACATAGACCTTGTCGAAAATTTCACCAATCACGTGGAAGGAAGAAACCAGGTTGGGGCCACCGTTACCCACAAACAGGCGGACGTTTTCACCTACTTCGGCTTTCAGGGCATTGGCACCGGCCAAGGCACCTACCGAACCGTTAAACACGACGTAGTCGGCATGTTCATCGATGGCTTTTTTCATATCGAAAGGCTGCAAACCAGGCTCACCATAACCGCCTTTGGTGTAGAAGTCACCCTGCATGACGTAGTATTCACGATCCACTTCGGGCAGGCCATCTTTTGGCTCGACCAGGATCAGGCCATACATACCGTTGGCAATGTGCATGCCCACGGGTGAGGTGGCACAGTGATATACATACAGGCCCGGGTTCAGGGTTTTAAAGCTGAATACAGAGGTGTGGCCAGGGGCGGTAAGAGAAGAAGCGGCACCACCGCCAGGACCGGTTACCGCATGCAAGTCAATGTTATGCGGCATTTTTGAGCTTGGGTGGTTTGACAAATGGAACTCTACGGTATCACCCTCACGCACACGCAGGAAAGTGCCCGGTACGGTACTGTCAAATGTCTAGTACATGTAATCAACACCATCGGCCATTTGCATGACTTTTTCGACGGTTTCCATTTCAACCACGACACGGGCAGGATGCTTGCGGGTGATTGGAGGCGGCACCATTGGCGGTGCCACGCGCACGGCTTTTTCTACCGGCAATTTTTTAATGGCTTCGGAAGCGGGTTCGACCAGGGCCACTTCTTTGACCGCATCTGTTTTTGCCATGACGGCACCAGAAACAAGGCCCATGCTTAAGGCCATGGAAACGGCAGCTACCAGTTTATTCACTCTCATTTACTTCTCCTAGACAAAAAGAAAGTTCAGCGTATTTCCCGGTAGATAATTTCCCTTTATCTATATCCCGGGCTATCCGTTAACTTAAATTCTACGTATAAAATTCACGCTTCTTCTGATTTAAATCAAACAACCACCCTAAAAGATATATATTAAATATATCTTTTATAAACTCCTTGATCTGGGTTGATTTTAAAGACCACCCAGACTGATATTGATGTATTTTTTTTGCACAAAATTGCTTTTTCCCCAAAAAAATTCCGTACAAAAAACAACGATTTAAAAGAGCCTGTTTTTGCTAAAAAAAAATGCCTGCATATGTTTTAAACATCAGGCATTTGATTGTTAAGCATTTCCAGATTGGGACGATAAGAAATAACCCATTTAACTACAGGGTTATCAGAATAATAAGGGCTAAATCAAAAAAAATCCATGTTTTTATCTATGAAAAAACGGGGGGATTGTTTTTCTGTAAGGTGTAGGGACAGGAGCGAGAATTGACTTCCCGGGTGCTTTCAAACACAACAACCTATATGCTTATGGCGTGTACATATCTCAAGAATATGTTTATTTTTTAGCATTTTTTAAACATATCAGGAAAACATGTTTATTTTTGAGTTTTTTGTATTCATTCCCATGCAGAGAATGAGAATGCAAACCCTTCATCCAGTTGCATATGCAACAAACACTCCCACACCAGGGCCAGAAGTTTGTTTTTGGGTTGCCCCGGGATATGCATATGCACTCCCATGCCAAAGCATGGAAATGCATACTCAACAACAAGCTTTATTTTGCCTGCAGCAGTTCTTTCACATTCAGCAGAATCAGTTCGTTATCGTCCTGCTGGTTTGGCTCGCGGCTTGAAGAGAACGGGTAGTTGTTATCGTTACCCACCACAATAC
>JAAYHN010000011.1 GCA_012735395.1 Alcaligenaceae bacterium
AACATAGCCAGTCGTGCCGCCCACTTGCTGTATTTCGTGATTAAAAACCACCCTCTGGCAGATGGCAATAAACGATGCGGTTCTTTTCTGTTTTTGTGGTATTTGCGCCGAAATGCCAACTTATTGGCACTTCCTGTTGAACAACTCATTAATGATAATACCCTAGTGGCATTAGCCCTGTTGGTGGCAGAAAGCTTGCCAGATCAAAAAAACCTGATGATTCGACTCATTGAACACTTTATCCTGCTAAAGGAACCGCTGGCTTAGAAAGCCTGGAAGTGAACAAAAATTATTCATAATAATATTGCTTTGAGTGATTTTCCGAGACTGGATTTGGAGTAATTACTCGCTCCATGCGCCAGCGTTGAAGTGCATGGGTTTATCAGGTTTCTTCTGTGGAAGCGGAATCATTATTCAGCTTTGCTCCGAAGCCCCTGCGGGCCGAACAGAAAATCCGTAAATACCTGGTTGATAACAACTACGTGGAAACCGTTATTTCTCTGGCTCCCAATTTGTTTTTTGGGACTACCATTGCCGTGAATATCCTGGTGCTGTCCAAGCATAAAGCCAATACCGACATCCAGTTTATTGATGCCAGTGCGCTGTTCAAAAAAGAAACCAATAACAATATATTGTTAGATGAACATATCCAGCAAATCATGCGGGTATTTGATAGCAAGGAAAATATTGAGCACTTTGCCAAATTGGTACCCTTTGAAAACATTGCCGCCAATGACTACAACCTGTCGGTCAGTAGCTATGTGGAGGCCGAAGACACCCGCGAAGTGGTGGATATTACCCAGCTCAACGCCGAACTGAAAATCACCGTTGCCAATATAGATCGGCTGCGCAAGGATATTGATGCGATTGTGGCGGAAATTGAAGGCGAGGAAATTGAGGGATGAGTAGCATGGGTTTTATGGCAAAGCTGCTGGATGGCGTGCAGGTGGAGTGGGTGGCTTTGGGGGCAATGCTTGTGCGTACGAAAGGAACTAAGATTACAGCCGGTCAGATGAAAAACCTTCATAAGGATGGTGCACCCGTGAAAATTTTTGCAGGTGGCAGGACTGTAGCATTTGTTGATTTTGGGGATATACCTACAAAGGATATAAATAACCAGCCTTCAATTATCGTTAAATCTCGTGGTGTTATTGAGTTTGAGTATTACGATAGGCCGTTTTCCCATAAAAATGAAATGTGGTCGTATCACTCAAATAAGGATGAAATAAATATTAAGTATGTTTATCACTTTCTGAAGCTGAATGAGCACCATTTTCAGAGTGTTGGCAGCAAAATGCAGATGCCCCAGATTGCTATACCAGATACCGATAAGTTTCCTATCCCCATTCCCTGCCCGGAAAATCCCAAAAAATCCCTTGAAATCCAGGCTGAGATCGTTTGTATTCTGGACGCATTTACCACCCTTACCAGCGAGCTTACTAGCGAGCTTACCATGCGTACCAAACAATACAACTACTATCGTGATTTTTTATTAAGCGAAGCCGAATTAGGTAAAGTTGGGTTTGAGTGGAAGACACTGGGAGAGGTAATCAATCTTCAACGGGGTAAAAGGCTGGTCAGAAGCCAACTTGAAGAAGTTGGTGAGTTTGCTGTTTATCAAAATAGTATGATTCCGCTTGGCTATTACCATCAAAGCAATGTTGAAGCTGATACCGCTTTTATTATCTGTGCCGGGGCAGCTGGTGAAATTGGTTATAGCGCATCAGCATTTTGGGCGGCAGATGATGTGTATTACTGTATCGTTCCTGATGATATTGTGAGAGTGTAAATAATTCTGTGTAACCGTCTGGGTTATACAGAATCGCTGATACGTTCTTCGAACTCAATAATAAACCGATTCAGTGCAAGCTTCCAATTGCGAATTGGCATAGTCCATTTTTTCGATGCATCCATGATGGCAAGGTACACCACCTTTCTGGCTGAGTCGTCCGTTGGGAACAGTTTACGTTTGTTGATAGCCTTGCGGATAACGCTATTGAGCGACTCAATAGCATTGGTGGTATAAATGGCTTTACGAATCTCCTGTGGGTAACGAAACAGGGTATTCAGGTTGGGCCAGTGCATACGCCAGCTACGACTGATATGCGGATATTTGTCATCCCATTGCTGGGCAAACTTCTCCAGTTCCTGCAAGGCTTCCTGCTCTGTTGCAGACTGGTAAATACGCTTAAGCCCGCCAGCAACCGCCCTGTAGTCCTTGTAGGGCACGTACTTCATCGCGTTGCGTACCATATGGACAATGCACAGCTGGATTTGGGTCTGTGGATACGCGGCATTGATCGCATCCGGGAAGCCTTTAAGACCATCTACGCAAGCAATAAGGATGTCTTTGACGCCACGGTTTTGCAATTCCGTCAGGACACCCAGCCAGAATTTGGCGCCCTCATTTTCAGACAACCACATACCCAACAACTCCTTGTGACCGTGTAGATTGACGCCCAGCGCCAAATAAATGGCTTTGTTGATAACCTGCTTGTCTTGGCGTACCTTGACCACAATGCAGTCCAGGTAGACGATCGGGTAAACCGGTTCCAGCGGGCGCGATTGCCACTCATCGACCTTGTCGATCACCGCTTCGGTGACTTTGGAAATCAGTGTGGGGGAGATATCGGCATCGTACATTTCCTTGAAAGTAGCCACGATTTCACGGGTCGTCATGCCTTTGGCATAAAGACTCAGGATCTTGTCATCCATCGAGGTAAAACGTGTCTGGCCCTTTTTAACCAGCCGGGGTTCAAAGCTGCCGTCACGGTCCCGGGGCGTATTCAGCTCGAATTGGCCATCCTCTGTCTTGACCGTCTTAGCGGTATAACCATTGCGGCTGTTGGTGTTGCCTGAGCACTGATGCCGCTCGTAGCCTAGGTGTTCGTCAAGTTCGGCATTCAGTGCCGCCTCTACCGTAATCTTGGTCAGCATCTGGCTGAATTCATTCAGGTCTTTTTCAGTCTTCAAGCCTTTGGCTGCTTCGCGAGCAAATGCTTCCAGTTTCTTTTTATCCATGTCATCTATCCTTTTCCCTGTATGGGGGTAATGATAGACGGTTTACACAGTTTTATTTACAGGCTCGATATTGTCAGTAAGTATCTGTTTTATTTTTTGTTGACACAAAAACATAAAATACTGTCACAAGTTCGCAGGGCAAGTATCCCCCGTTTATCCAAAAGCGCCATTGCCAGTTTGGAAATTCCAATTCCTTCTATGGCCGAACAAGCCCGCATCGTCGCCATCC
>JAAYHN010000125.1 GCA_012735395.1 Alcaligenaceae bacterium
CCCCAGTCGCGCGTATCATCACCCCGAACGGGGTGTTCCACCTTGACCACTTCCGCACCAAAATCGGCCAGTACCTGGCCACATAAGGGCCCGGCAAAAACACGGGAAAGGTCCAGTACTCGTATATCATCCAGCGGGAAATCAAGTTTTTCCGGCTTGCTTGGGGTAGGCATTATGTTGTCTCCATTTGAAATCTGAACTTGTTGGCTTGCATCTTATTCTAAAACAGTCACGGCACAAAGGTACCAGGAATGTAGTTATAGTACCAAAAGAAATAATGGACGTGAAATACCCGGAAAAACCCTGGTTTTGACAATACGGAAAACTTCTTGACCTATCGTTTTATACCGTAAGCATATCTGCTTCCCGGGCATTTTTAAGGGTTGTTTTGTGCTCATGGAGCAGGCTGCCATCCTGCAACACCAGGCTCTTATTAACCACACCTTCAGGCAAAGTGGCATGGGTCACGATAATAACGCTACGGCCTTTGGCCACCTGCCGTAAATCGCTAAACCAGGCATCGGCAGTCGCCCTGTCCAATCCGGCGGTGGGCTCGTCTAGCAGCCAGACACTGGCGTCAGATAACAGCACACGGGCCAGGCTTAAACGGCGAACCTGACCGGTAGACAGGGTATTGCCACCTTCACCTGTCCAGGCATCCAGGCCACCCATACTTTGAATATGTTCAGCCAGACGGACCTGCTCCAGTACCTGCCACAGCCGCTCATCGCTGGCTTGCGGGTTGGCCAGCAACAGGTTATGCCGGATGGTACCCATAAATACCGGTGAGTGTTGTGATAGCAGTGCAAAACGCCGGTAAAGGGTTTGTGGATTTACCTGGTTCAGGTGGGTACCACCATAAGTAATAGTACCCGCTGATAGGGGCTGGATTTGCATGATTGCCATAAGCAAAGTGGTTTTGCCCGCACCGCTTAGGCCACGGATGGCAATACGCTGTCCCTGTTCCACAGACAGGTCAAGCCGGTTTAATATGGCTTCGTTCTCATAGGCAACACATACCCCCTGTAACTGCAAGCTGCCTGTTTCTGGCAGCCCGGTGGCTGGCTCGCCCTGATGGCCCATGCCCGGCATGGTTTCTGTGTGCCTGGTGGTGGTAAGCTCATGAATACGCCGGGCTGCGGCTTCTACCGCACCCAGGGCCGCCGCCCCACGCATAATGGGTGATAAAATTTCAAACAGCCCCATGGCACCCAGTAACAAACCTACCCAGACCGGGGCTGACAGTTCCAGCTGCGCATGGGCATTGGCACCCAGCCATAATAATGCCAATACCAGTGCCCCCATTAACAGTTGCTGCACCAGCGTACCCAAACTGCCAGCCTGGGTTACCCGTTTTTGCGCCTGGGCCAAACGCAACCCGGCCTGTTCAAATTGTTCCTGGGCTACCGGAGCCATGCCAAATACCAGTAAATCGGTGTGGGCCGCAATGGCATCATGGGCCAATGCCCGTAACTCGGCATTGGCAGCCTGTACTTCCAGCCCGGCTGCGGCTGTTTTACGTGCCAACAAATAAGGCAGGACCCCGGCTGCCAGGCATAATATGACCAGCATGACCCAACCCATCACAGGTAAAGCCACACCCATTAACAGGCTGAAGAACCCCCCTGCCACCACTGCGGTAAAAACCGGGGTGATAATAAGCAGGAAAAAGGTGTCAAGCCGTTCTATATCGTTAATTAAACGGGCAATTAAATCACCGTCACGGTATTGTGCCAACTGGGCCGGCTTGAAGGCGGCCAGCCGTGCAAAACTGCGGGTACGGATTTCTGCCTGTAAATCAAGCGTGACAATATGGCCGGCCACCCGTTCGGCATAGCGTGAGGCAATCCGCCACATTGACAGGCCACGTACCAGGGCTGAGGGGGCAAACAGGTTAAAGGTTAAGGTGGAACCCGCCAGAAAAGCGCCGGTAAGAAACCAGCCCGATACCGTTAACAAACCTACCCCGGCAAAAACGGTTGACAAGGCCAGGCACAGCGCCAGCAGGGTAATGCGCCAATGTTGTTTTATCCACGGCCCGGCCAATTGCCACCACAGTTTCATGGCATGTCCTTATAAATTCTTTGGTTTTGAATGTGCCAGACCTGCCCGATGGAGGCAGCCATTTCCTCGTCGTGGGTAACCACCAGCAAGGCACGTCCTTGTGCAAAACGTAAAATGGCACGGGTAACGGCGTCACGGGTTTGGCCATCCAGGTAAGCGGTTGGTTCATCAAGCAAAACCAGTTTGGGGTTGGTTAAAAACAGGCGGGCCAGTGCCAGCCGATGGGCCTGCCCGCCAGACACCCCATGTCCGCGTGTACCCAATACGGTATCCAGCCCCTGTGCCAGGCTTTTTACAAAATTTGCTGCCTGAGCCTGCTCAAGGGCAGTCCATAATTGTTCTTCAGTTGCCTGGGGGTTCACCGCCAGCAAAAATTGCCGGATGCTGCCCAGGCCAATAAAGGGTTGCTGCCCGATTAAAACATATTCGTTTTCTGCAAAGTACTGTACCAATTCGCCGCTGCCATAAGGTCGCAGGCCGGCAATGGTTTCCAGCAAAGAGGTTTTGCCAATACCGCTTTCGCCCATTAAGGCAACGGGTTTATTTATGCATAAATCAAAATTGGATGGCAATAAAATATCGCGCCCTTGCGGCGTTTGCAGGGCGAATTGCCGGG
The DNA here is from genome assembly GCA_012735395.1 of Alcaligenaceae bacterium. Classification (GTDB taxonomy): domain Bacteria; phylum Pseudomonadota; class Gammaproteobacteria; order Burkholderiales; family Burkholderiaceae_B; genus Advenella. The sequence continues at coordinate 2,681 of JAAYHN010000125.1, forward strand.
CCTGCAACACGATACCGTTTGTGCCGGGAGCCTGTCGCTGGATAAGCGGTGACTTTACCGGCTGTGCCAGAGAGGTATCGGTATAGTCGGGCAACTGTTCATAAAGCTGGTGAAGCGCTTGCACCGCTGCTTTTGCGGTAGCCCGGTCATGATAACTGGCCGCCATTTGACGCAAGGGGTTATATACCTCGGGGGCCAGTAACAGGCAAAACAGCCCATGCTGCAAGGTAAACCCTGAAAAAGATTCGCCCAGCATGCCTAAATAGCTTAAACCGATATAAACCGCCACACCAGCCACACCCAGGGCGGCAAACAATTCCAGTACGGCCGAAGACAAAAAGGCAATGCGCAATACTTTCATGGTGGCACTGCTGAGGCTTTTGCTGGCTGAGTGGACGGAATCCACTTCATCTTGGGTGCGCCCCATTAAAGCCAGGGTGAACAGGCCCCGGATGCGATCGGCAAACACGCCCGACAAACGGCTTAAAACCAGCTGGTGTTTTTGGTTGGCGGCTTCAGCCCGCATGCCAATCAAGGCCATAAACAGGGGAATTAACGGTGCACTGATTAAAAACAGCAACGCAACAACCCAGTCAACGGGAATAATAATAATGGCAAACGCCAACGGCAAAATAGCCGCAGAAATAGTGGCTGGCAGGAAGCGCTGTAAATAGCCATCAAGCGCCTGCACCTGGTCAAGAATCGCTGTTGTTAAGGAACCAGTGGGCGTTTGCCTGCTCCAGGCGGGGCCCCTGGCCAATAATTCGGAAAAAAACTGTTGGCGCAATTGCTGCTTGATATGTTCGGATGCCTTGGAAGCCGCCATTTCGCCTGACCAAATTAGCAGGGCCCGTAAAGCGATAAGCGAGGCAATGAGCAGCATTTGCCCCCATAATTCGGATGGTGCAACCGATAAACGGATGGCCTGGTCTAGCGTTTGTGCCAGGGTCCAGGCCTGAAAAACCAGGACTCCCCCCGCAATGAGAGGGGCACCAATAGCCCACATCATTGCAAGCGGTGAAATTTTCCAGAGCCTCATTAACCAGCGGCTTTGGATGGCAGCGTCTGCCTTGGAGGGAGTTTCCTGTGACATAGTGAATCAGACTTTATTTTGCCTGGGCTGCCTGCGCTTTTTTATCTGCGGTGCGAAGCTCAAACCACATCGCATTCAGAATGGAAAAAGCACATGCCAGGCCCAAACCTAAAATCCAGGAAAAGTACCACATAATCATAGCTCCTTAATAAGCATGGGGTGCATCGTTGATTTCTTCAGTTGTTACCTTGCCACGCATGACACGAAATACCCAGGAGGTATAGGCAATGATAATTGGCAGGAAGAAAATGGCGACCAGTAACATTACCCATAAAGTCATATGACTTGCCGAGGCATCAAAAATGGTCAGGCTGGAAGCCGGATCCAGGGATGATGGCAACAGGAATGGGTAGGTAGAAAAACCAAAGGTAAAGATAATGCCCGCAATACTTAATGAAGACATTAGCACTGACAGCAAGGGTTTGCTTTTAACCAGCAGGATGGCCAGCGCAGTGACCGCAATCCCGGCTACAGGTGCAATCCAGGCCAAAGGTGTTACGCTGTAAATACCCATCCAGGAACCGGCCTCGATGTTAATGGCTTTACTGCCAACCAAGGGGTTGGATACATCGTTTGAGGCCAGCAGGCTGGTATCCATGCTGTAACCGGAAATACCGGTAGCAATCCATACGCCGCCAAGTACGAACAGTACAATCACGGCAATACCGGACCACACTGCCCAGCGCTGGGCAGCCTGCGCTACCCCGGCTTCTGTTTTCCAGCTTAATAAGGTGGCACCCTGCAACAGCATCATAGCAATGCTAAGCACACCACACAATACCGCAAAAGGATGGAACAGGCCAAAAAGATTACCTTCATAAATCGGGCGTAAAGTATCCGGGTCAAAGCGGAATGGCACACCCAGCATGACGTTGCCAATAGCCACGCCAAATACCAGGGAGGCCACCAGACCGCTTAAACACCAGGTAATATCCCAGTTTCTGCGCCATGTTTCAGACTCCAGCTTGCTGCGGTATTTAATAGCCACCGGACGCACGATAAGCGCAACCAGCAATAGCATCATGGCCAGATAAAAGCCTGAAAAAGACATGGCATATAACAGGGGCCATGCGGCAAAAATAACCCCACCAGCGGTAATCAGCCAAACCTGGCTGCCTTCCCAGGTGGGCCCGATCACGTTGTAAAGAACGCGGCGTTCGTCATCGGTTTTGGTAACAAGGGGCAATAGCATGGCCACCCCAAGGTCAGCGCCATCCATGATGGCAAACGCGATTAACAGCACACCCAGCAGCAGCCACCAAATGTGGCGCATGGTGTCATAATCAAGCAGAATGATTGATTCCATTGTCCTACTCCTTATTTCGCGGTAAGCGCACTGGCAGCAAAGTCATTTGCGACAGGCTTGTTGTCATCATCGGGACCTTGCTTGACCGTGTGCCACATCATTTTGGTACCCAGCACCGCCAAGGCGCTGTACAGCACGAAGAAGATGAGCATACTGATGATGAGATCAGTGATACTTAAACCGGATGCGGCATAGAAAGTGGGCAAGACACCTTCAATAATCCAGGGTTGGCGCCCGAATTCAGCCACGAACCAGCCACATTCAATGGCAATTAATGGCAAGGGAACCGTGAATACCGCCAGTTTCAAAAAGCGTGGTGAGAGGGTCAGGCGATCTTTACTGGCCAGATAGAACGCGGCAATAAAGAAACCGATAAAGTAAAAGCCCAGGCCAACCATGAGACGGAAGGTCCAGAACAGGGGCGCCACCTGTGGCACGGTATCCCATGCGGCCTTGTCGATCTGTTCGGCGGTTGCCGTATCAAGGTCTTCTACATAACGTTTAAGCAGCAAGGCATAACCCAGGTCTTTCCAATGCGCATCAAACACGGTTTGGGCCTGTTCTTTCTCTTGTTCGCTGCCAGTATCTGCCCGCAGTGTTTGCAAAGCGTTGTAGGCTTCTACCCCATGAACAATACGAACCTTGGCATTATCAACCAGGTCATTGATGCCCAACATGGGAGTAGTGAGTGAACGGGTGCCAATAATACCCATGGCCCATGGAATTTCTACCGCAAACTCATTGCGACGCTCTTCCTGGTTGGGCAGGGCAATCAAGTTGAAGTTGGCAGGAGCGGGTTCTGTTTCCCACATGGACTCCATGGCGGCCAGTTTCATTTGCTGGTGCTCGGTGCTTAAGTAACCGCTTTCATCACCCAACACGACCACAGACAGGGAACCTGCCAGGCCAAAACTGGCGGCAATCACCATGGAACGACGGGCGATTTCAAGATGGCGGCCACGCAATACATACCAGGCACTGACACCCAGAATGAAAACCGCTGCCAATACATAACCGGCACTGACGGTATGCACGAATTTTGCCTGGGCAACGGGATTAAGCACCACGTCGGCAAAGTTGGTCATTTCCATGCGCATGGTTTGGGGGTTGAAATAGGCCCCGGTTGGATTTTGCATCCAGCCATTCGCAATCAGGATCCATAAGGCCGAAAAGTTGGCACCCAGTGCCACCAGCCAGGTCGTGATTAAGTGCCCCACTTTGGACAGGCGGTTCCAGCCAAAGAAGAACAGGCCCACAAAGGTGGCCTCAAGGAAGAACGCCATCAAGCCTTCAATGGCCAGTGGTGCCCCAAAAATATCACCTACATAATGACTGTAATACGACCAGTTCATGCCGAACTGGAACTCCATTACCACACCGGTTGCAACCCCCACGGCAAAGTTAATGCCAAAGAGTTTGCCCCAGAACATGGTCATGCGACGCCAAATGTCTTTACCAGTCATTACATAGACGCTTTCCATGATCGCTAACAAAAAGGCAAGGCCTAATGTTAGCGGCACAAAAATAAAGTGAAACATCGCTGTCAGCGCAAACTGCAAACGTGACAGCGTAACTACATCAAGATCTATCATTTTGATTCTCCCGAACCGACGGATTTACGCACTTTTGCCGCTACCCCCAAAACCTTTTGAACCTTTGTGCCCAGACGCATCAGGCTTTTTAAGGTTTCAGGGGGTAAGCGATGAACTTCATCGAACCAGCCGGTAGCCAGTTCGATGAGCATGAGCATATCGGTAATGCGTTGTTGCCCATATGCTTCCTGCTCGTTGGCGGGCTCTTCAAGAAGCAGCCCGCGTAACAGGGTTAAGGTGGGATCAATTTCACGTTTTCGTTTTTCTTCGGCCAATACCCTGAAAATTTCCCATACATCTTTGGGGGTTTCAAAATATTCCCGGCGATCGCCAACCTTGTGAATCATTTGAACCAGGTTCCATGACTGGAGCTCACGCAGGCTCATGGACACATTGGAGCGGGAGATGCCCAATGTTTCCGCGATATTTTCAGCGTTGATGGGTTCAGGGGATAAAAACAATAAAGCGTAAATTTGACCGACGGTACGGTTTACACCCCAACGGCCCCCCATTTCACCAAAATGCAATATAAAGCGTTCTGCCTGCGGTTCAAGTTTCATGGTTTCTTTAATTTCAGTAATTTCTGAAATGACATTAATATAGGTTAATATTATAACTAATTGTTACCCAATACAAGGCATATATTAATATGTCTATATATTTAAAATATATGATGTATTTACTGTATCGGAAAACCTACAACCATGATTTATTTAATATTTTTAATTTACGCGTAAAGATTTTGAAGGTTTTTTATAATCACTTTGTATTACAAAGTACTTGAGTGCATATTATTTGAATCACCCACTTAATGTAACAAGTAAATATTAAATATATATTTATTTGTCTTTTTTTATTTAGCCTATCAATTTTGCCACAAGCTCATTCGAAGACCCCACTTTGAACTTGCGCATAAGTCTTGCCCGATGCGCATCAACCGTACGGTAACCAATACCCAGTAGCTTGCCAATTTCCTTGCTGCTTTTCCCTGCCACAAGAAACTGGGCTATTTCACGTTCGCGAGTTGTCAGTTCAGTCGTAATCTGCCTTTTTTCTGAAATATCTTCAAACA
>JAAYHN010000126.1 GCA_012735395.1 Alcaligenaceae bacterium
GAGGCTTTTTTGAGGCCGGCAATGAAGACACTGTATGTAACGCCATGTTCACGAACAGCAGCGTTGATACGGGTAATCCATAACGCACGGAATGTACGTTTTTTATTGCGACGGTCACGATAAGCATATTGACCTGCTTTCATGACAGCCTGTTTGGCTACACGGAATACATTACCGCGGCGGCCACGATAGCCTTTAGCTGCAGCAATAACTTTTTTGTGACGAGCACGTGCGGTAACACCGCGTTTTACGCGAGGCATATTATTCTCCTATCAAGCGAACGGCATCATTGCCTTGACTGAAGCCACGTCTGCGTCGTGAACTGCAGTAGAACCACGCAAATGACGTTTGTTCTTGGTTGTTTTTTTGGTCAGGATGTGGCGTTTGAACGCCTGACCACGCTTGATAGATCCGCTACCGCGAACCTTAAAGCGCTTTGACGCGCTTTTTTTGGTTTTCATTTTTGGCATGATAGAACCCAATAATGCTGATTAAAGGTGCCCGGCCAAATACCGGAACTTGCAAAACCCTAATCAATTTTCATACAAAACATCGTTCGAACCCGCCAATGTTTACAGGCAAAGCCTAAGAAGTTGTAGGAAAGCCATTGATTATACGATGATTTTTGCTATTTTGTCTAATAAAAATAAAAATCCGGGCCAGAGTGTGGGGAAAATATCCTTTTCGCCCGGTTGCGGACTTATTCATTCATTTGTTGCCGGTACGAGATTGCCTCTGATAGTGAAGCAATATCAATCCTGGTTTCTTGTTTAATATCGGCAATACTGCGGGCCACCCGCAGTACCCGGTGCATGACCCTGACCGACCAGCCAAAACGGTTACATGCCTGCTGAATAAGCTTGTTACCATCGGCATCAAGTTCACAATACAGCGCGACCTCAGGGGCCTCCAGCTGCGCATTTAATTTCCCTTGCCTGTCTTGCTGTATTTGCCGGCACTGGCTTACCCTTTGCCTGACAACTGCTGAAGACTCGGCTGCCCCAGCCGTTTCCCAATCACCTTTGTAAGGATGTACGGCAATTTGCATATCGATACGATCCAGCAAAGGGCCGGACAGTTTCCCCTGATAACGGGCAATTTTCTCTGGCATGCAAATACAGGGTTTGCTGGCATGCCCCAGATAGCCACAGGGACACGGATTCATGGCGGCAATTAACTGGAATTTCGCTGGATAGCTTACCGAACGGCTGGCCCTGGCAATACAGATTTCACCACTTTCCATGGGTTCACGCAACGATTCCAGCACCCTGCGGTCAAATTCAGGCAATTCATCAAGAAACAGCACCCCGTGATGTGCCATACTGATTTCACCCGGTTTTGCCTGGGCCCCGCCCCCTATCAGGGCGGCCATGCTAGCCGAATGATGGGGTGAACGAAAAGGCCTTTGCCGCGATAGGACCATATCACCACGATGCACCAGACTTTGGATGGCGCAAACCTCCAGCTGCTGCTCATTGGAGAGCTCTGGCAAAAGCCCCGGCAAACGTTGCGCCAGCATGCTTTTACCCACCCCGGGCGAGCCTGACATTAACAAGCCATGGCCCCCCGCTGCCGCAATTTCCAGCGCCCGGCAGGCAAGTGGCTGCCCTTTGACATCTGACAGGCAGGGGTAAACCGTTTTCAGGGTATTGGCCTGGGTTTGTGCCACCTCATACTCGGGCTCATAATCGTTATTGAGGAAGTCAGCCACTTCTTTCAGGGTGGTGGCACCGAATACTTTCAGTCCATTGATATGCGCCGCTGACACGGCATTGGCCTTGGGTAAAACCAAGATGGCATCTTTTGTATTTTGCCGGTAAACCGATAAGCCAATAACCAAAGGGGCCGCCACGGGTATTAACGTACCCGTTAACGAGAGCTCACCGGCAAATACCGTTCTGGACAGCCTTTCAACCGCCTGCCCGGCTGGCATGCTGATTTGCCCGGTAGCCAGCAACACCCCCAGGGCAATGGGCAAATCAAACCGTCCTGAATCTTTAGGCAAGTCTGCCGGCGATAAATTGGCCGTAAGCCGGCCTGCGGGAAACTGGTAGCCGCTATTGAACAGGGCCGAACGTACCCGTTCACGGCTTTCTTTAACGCCAGTACCCGGCAAACCCACAATATTGAAAGCCGGCAAACCCGGAGCAATATGGACTTCCACCAGGACCTCTGGTGCATGCATGCCCGCGATGGCACAACTTTTTAATACTGATAAGGTCATAAACACTCCTGCGACAGAGCGTTTATTATGTGTGCCCATACAAGAAAAACAGACCCCGAAGGGCCTGTTTAGCTATTGTGGAAATTACGATATGACCTACCTGACACGCAACGTTTGACAGCTTGGTGAAAAAGGCGGCAAACCGTATGCATCAAGCTTTGTTTTCAAATTCCTTGATTTGCGCTTCCATGGCATCAACCCGTTCACGCAGTTTATCAACCATGGCAACCTGGATATCAAACTCTTCACGGGTTACCAGATCAAGCCTGGAAAAGCCCTGGGCCATAAATGCCTTTACGTTTTTTTCAATATCTGCCGCAGGACTTTTGGCAATGAGCTCCTGTACGTTTTTCTGGAACTCTTCAAACATCTGACTACTGTTTTTCATGGCATACCCTTTAGCAAAAAACCTATAAATGATACGTTTATTATAAAGAAGAAGCCGCTTATTGCCTACAGTAACCTGCCATTATACAAACAAAGCGCCACAACAATAAAAAAACGGGCATCCAGTGATGCCCGTTTAAAGAACGACAGAATGATTATTTATTGGGCTGATTCTGTTGCTTTCTCTGTGGCAGATTCGATAGCGTTATTGCCACCTGTTACAGACTCAAGCGCATTGCCAATACTTTCCTGGGCAGAGCTTGCTGCCTGGCCTGCTGTTTCCTTGGCAGAATCTATGGCATTACCAACAGACTCCTGAACGGCACTGGCTGCCTGCTCAGCCTTCTCCGTGACTGACTCTACCGCATTGGTAGTGGTTTCCTGAGCGGTACTGCTTGCCTGTTCGGCTGCTTCAGTGCTTGCCTCGGCGGCATTTCCTGCTGCCTGTTCGGCTGCGTCAGTGCTTGCTTCGGCTGCCTCAGTAGCAGCACCTGCGGCCTCCTGCGCCGAACCCGCTGCCTGTTCTACCGTTGCGCTGGCTGCTTCTGTTGCACTGCCGGCCGCTTCCTGGGCCGAGCTTGCAGCCTGGCCTGCTGTATCCGTAACTGTTTCAGTGGCACTGCCTGCCGCCTCTTGGGCAGTACCTGTACCCTGCTCTACCATGCTTTTGGCAGAATCTACGGCATTACTGGTCGCTTCCTTGGCTTGCTCAAGCATATTGCCAGCCGCTTCCGATGCACTTGCCGCCGCTTCTTTAGCCGCCTCTACGGCCTGGCTACCGGCTTCTTTGACGGTTTCAACCGCATTTGATGTTGCTTCAGCGGCCTTTTCAACAGCCTCTTTGGTGGCTTCTACGGCACTTTCACCCGCTGTTTTGGCTGCATCAACCGCATGCTGACCAGCTTCCTGGGCAGCTTCAACGGCTTTGGATACGGACTCGCTTGCGGTTGGCGCCGGTGTTTCCGCCGCAGGAGGTGTTTCTGTCTTTGTTTCCTGGTCGCAACCAGCCAACACCAAGGTTGATGAAAAAAGTGCCAGCATACTTAATTTAGATAACGAGTGTTTCATAAATTCCCCTATTGAAAAACATTTTATAAACATATTGTAATAGTATCAGCCAACATAACACAAAAAACAATCTTTAAACTTTAACCACTCATCATTCTGCCCTGTTAACTATTTTTTTATATATTTTTAACAATTGCTATATCAACTGTCTTTTTTGCACCATGATGAAACATCAAGCGCACCAGAATGGTACCCGTTTGATAAATTTCAAACACAATTTATTGGCATGATTTTTGCTTAAGGTAATTCAAGTGATATTTCATCTTCCGGAAATATCAAATCCTTACCAGTAATGGAGATTACCGTGAAATTAATTACCGCAATTATCAAGCCATTCAAACTCGATGAGGTCAGGGCCGCCCTGGCTGACATTGGCATTCAGGGTTTAACAATTACCGAAGTCAAGGGTTTCGGTCGCCAGAAAGGCCATACAGAACTTTACCGTGGGGCTGAATACGTTATTGATTTTCTTCCCAAGATAAAACTTGAGTCAGCCATTCCCGACAATATGGTTGAACTGGCCATTGAAACGATCTGCCAGGCAGGAACTACCGGAAAAATTGGTGACGGTAAAATTTTCATTACCGAACTGGAACAGGTCATTCGCATCCGCACCGGTGAGTCCGGTGAAGCCGCGCTTTAAATTCAAACCATCAGCATTGAAACAGTTATTAAGGAATTTATCATGGATAAAGCCGATTTCGTCTGGGTCAGTATCTCAACCATACTTGTCCTGTTAATGGTCGTTCCGGGTCTTGCCCTGTTTTATGGCGGGCTGGTTCGCAGTAAAAACATTCTCTCTGTCATGAGCCATGTGCTGGTTACATTCGCCCTGGCCATTCTGCTGTGGTTTGCCTATGGCTACTCTCTGGCCTTTACCGACGGCAATGCTTTTTTCGGCGGCTTGGGCCGGATGTTTTTTTCCGGTATGTATGATATTGCCAATGATACCTTTGAATTGAGTGGCAGCATTCCGGAACTCGCTTTCGCCTCGTTCCAGGCGACATTTGCCGGCATCACATGCGCCCTGATTGTGGGTGGCTTTGCTGAACGGATCAAATTTTCTGCCGTTCTGGTTTTCATGGCACTCTGGATGACATTCGCCTACGTGCCTGTTGCCCACATGATCTGGTCTGGAACCGGCCTGCTCAGTGGTGAGGCACTTGATTTTGCCGGTGGCACCGTCGTACATATTAACGCAGGTGTTGCTGCCCTGGTCGCCGCCTATATGATTGGCCCCCGTATTGGTTACGGCAAAGAAGCCATGCAACCGCATAACCTGACCATGACCATGATGGGTGCAGCGCTTTTGTGGGTGGGCTGGTTTGGTTTTAATGCCGGCTCTGCCCTGGGTGCCAACACACAGGCTGCGCTCGCGTTTTTTAACACCCTGCTTGCAACCGCTGCAGCCATCTTTGCCTGGGTCATAATTGAATGGAAAGCAAAAGGGAAACCCTCTTTGCTGGGCGCCGCTTCCGGTGCCGTTGCCGGCCTGGTTGGCATCACCCCGGCTGCTGGCCTGGTTGGCCCTGTTGGTGCCCTGATTATCGGCTTGGTTACCAGTGCATTTTGTATCTGGGGCGTAAATGGCCTGAAACGCCTTCTAAAAGCAGATGACTCCCTGGATGTTTTTGGCATTCATGGTGTGGGTGGCGTGATTGGCGGTATCCTGACGGGTATATTCAATGCCAAACCGTTAGGTGGCCCCGGTCTGGAAACCATGGCAGAAATACCTTACCAAGTTTGGTTGCAAATCGAAGGCATGTTAATTACCGCAGTGTGGTGTGCGATCGTGACTTTCATTGCCCTGAAAATCGCGGCACTGCTAACCGGCGGCATTCGCGTGGAAAAAGACCTGGAACGTCAGGGGCTGGATATCACCAGCCATGGCGAACAAGGCTACCACCTTTAATTTTATTAATCCGGTTACTCTTTTCCAGCCATTCATTGCAAAATGAATGGCTTTTTTTAAAAAATTTCTCTGGTATTGTTTGATTTTCAACAAGCATTTATTCTTAATTGAACTTAACCCCGGTCTTTCTTGATATTAATCAAGGAAGACTTTTATATTCAGGGCAATATACATAAATCAATTGAAATCAATAAAGATATATATAAAATGCATCTTATTGACATTGCCACTTCACAGATCAAGCATGAGCCAAAACCTAGATCCTCTTCTTATCAAAAATCGCGAACTTCTTCCTATTGTCCAGGGTGGCATGGGCGTGGGCATCTCAGCCAATAAACTTGCCAGTGCCGTTGCCCGCGAAAACGCGATCGGCACAATCGCCAGCATCGACCTGCGCCATCTGCACCCCGATCTTCTGGCAATCTCCAAAGAAAATCCGGTACAGGAAAACTACAACAGGCTCAATCTCATTGCACTTGACCGGGAAATCAAGGCTGCCAAGGCCCAAACCGAAGGCAAGGGCATGATCGCCGTTAACGTCATGAAAGCCGTGGCCGATTATTCCGCACTGGTTACCCAGGCTTGCGAATCAGGCGCTGATGCCATTGTCATGGGGGCCGGCCTGCCACTCGAATTACCCGACCTCGCCGCCAACTATCCCGACACCGCACTTATTCCCATCCTGTCCGAGTCACGCGGCGTTAATATCGTCCTGAAACGCTGGATGAAAAAAAACCGTCTCCCCGATGCCATCATTATTGAGCATCCAAACCATGCAGGCGGCCACCTGGGCTCCCCTGCCATGACCGATCTTAACAATGACCGCTTCACGTTCAGAAGAGTCATCGAAGAAACCTCACAAATCATCAAACAGCTGGGGCTTGAAAGCGAAAAAATCCCGCTTATTGTGGCTGGCGGCATGGCCAACTTCAAAAAGATCCATACCGCCCTTAAAGACTGGGGGGCCAATGCCGTTCAAATAGGTACCGCTTTTGCCGTTACCCAGGAAGGTGACGCCCATATCAACTTCAAAAGAACCCTGTCTGAAGCCAAAGAAGAAGATATTGTTGAATTCATGTCCGTTGCGGGTTTACCGGCACGTGGGGTGCTTACCCCTTTCCTGAAAAAATATCTGAAGAATGAACAGAAATTGCAAGACAACGCCAAAGCCGATCCGCGACGCTGCGTACAAAGCATGAACTGCCTTAGTGTATGTGGTTTGCGCGACGGCATCAGTAAAATCGGGCAATTCTGCATTGACCAGCGTCTGTCAGACGCTTTCAGTGGCGATGTCAAAAAAGGCCTGTTTTTCAGGGGCAAAGACCCGTTGCCTTTCGGTGACCAGATCCGCTCTGTTTATGACACCATCCAGTATTTCTTGACAGGCAACAAGCCCGTCAACCAAGGTTAAACAAATTATACTTAACCGGCACAGACCGGCCCTTCCTTCCTCAGTGTTCAAAATTTAAACCGGCCCTCAAGCCGGTTTTTTTTACAACCCCAAGGCATCCAGGTCAATGGCTTCTGCATGGTTAAGTGCGGTTGCGATTTTGCTTCTTAAGGCATTGGTATGCGAGGTACGTACCAGTTTTTTGACATCAAGCAATTGCTGTGGATGCATTGAAAATTCGGTTAGCCCCAAGCCCAACAGCAAACGGGTATAGCGTGGTTCACCCGCCATTTCCCCGCAAACGGCAACGTCTTTGCCTGCCCGCTCTCCGGCCTGGATGGTTTGCGAAATAAGACGTAAAACCGCAGGATGCAAAGGATCATATAAATCGGAGACCTCATTGTCAACCCGGTCTATTGCCAAAGTATACTGAATCAGGTCATTCGTACCGATAGAGACAAAATCAAGATGCTTCAGAAAAGGTTCTATGGCAATGGCAATGGCCGGTATTTCCACCATGGCCCCCAGCTCAATATTTTCACCATAGGAATGGCCCTCTTCAACAAGCTGGCTCTTGGCAAATTCTATTGCCTGCTTGACGGCATGCAACTCATGCATATGAGACAGCATCGGGATCAGGATCCTGAGTTTTCCATGCACCGAGGCCCTTAATAAAGCACGCAACTGTGTCTGGAACAATTCAGGGCGGGACAGGCAGTAACGGACGGCACGCAAACCCAGGGCAGGATTTGCCGCCACCGTCGCTTCGCCATCAAGGGTTTTATCTGAACCAATATCAAGGGTACGTATGGTTACCGGCTTGTCAGCCATGGTTTTCAGGACATAAGAATAGGCTTCGTACTGTTCTTCTTCGTCGGGTAAAGTACTGCGCCCCATAAACAGGAACTCGCTGCGAAACAAGCCTATTCCATCAGCCCCCAGCTCCATGGCTTCATCGGCCTCATGTGGCAACTCAATATTCGCTTCAAGCTTGACCTTTTTACCATCAAGCGTAATGGCAGGCTCATCTTTATGCTGAATAAGTTCCGCCCGCTCCTGAATATAGATTTCCTGTTTTTTCTGGTATTCGGACAATACCAAGGGTGAAGGATTGACAATCACAACCCCGGCTTCACCATCAACAATCAGCATATCCTTGTCACGTACAAGGCTGCGGATATTACCCATACCCACCACGGCAGGTACATTCATGCTACGGGCAACAATCGCCGTATGAGAGGTTGCACCACCAAGGTCAGTCACAAAAGCGGCAAAACGTGACCCTCGCAACTTGATCATATCGGCGGGAGAAATATCGTGCGCAACAACAATGGAAGAATTGATATCCAGATCATAGGACATATCTGGAATCATGGATGTTGCAGTACCTGACAACACACGAATAACCCGCTCTATGACCTGGTTGACATCGGCCACCCTTTCACGGATGTATTCGTCTTGCATCACCGAAAACTGGTCTGCCAGAATCTGGCCCTGGGTACTTAAAGCCCACTCGGCATTATATTGGCGACTGGCAATAATTTCTTTGGTTTGCTCTGCCAGCATGGGGTCAGACACCAGCAAACTATGCACCGTTAACAAAGGAGCCAGCTCTTTGGGGGCATCTGCCGGAAGATTTTTTATAATTTGCTGAAGGTCTGTATAAACCGTCTGAATGGCTGCATCAAGCCTGGCACACTCTTGGGGAACATCTTCAGGCGCAATACGATAGTGAGAGACCTCAAGGGTCGCGGCACCCATAATAATGGCCCGGCCAATTGCAAAGCCACGGGCCACCCCCTTGCCTCGCATTAGCATAACCGCTGTTGAATGGATATTTTCCTTTGTCTCGCTCATTTTATATTCAGGTCCAATATGAAAAACTTTGACCCAAGAACCGGAATATCCCACTGTTTAGGCGGAAATTTGCCGTTTCTGGAAAATAACAGCCTTGTTTTCTTTCATGAAATGAATGAAATCCAGACAAAGCCTGCCAGTCAATACTATTCCGGTTCTCCAAATTTATTATTAAATAAGGTCTGAATTTGCATGAGCGCCTCGTCGGCATCTTCGCCTATCGCTTCCAGCATGATTGACATACCCTTGCCAGCAGCAAGCATCATGACGCCCATGATGCTTTTCGCATTTACCCGCTGGGTGGTACGGATAATAAAAATTTCACTTTCGAACTTGCTGGCCAGCTGCGTTAATTTTGCCGCAGCCCTGGCATGCAAACCCAATTTATTACTAATAACAATTTCTACTGAGGCCATAATAATTTATTAGATACGAAAAACCGGAAGTTATTTACTGTTGGTAAGATCAATACATTTCATGCCTTTTTTACCACCTTCCAGAACAGAAACGCATAGTTGATCCAATGGCTGATCGCGATAACGAATGGCATTAAGAACCATGCACGCATTGGTTCCCGAGAGAATATGCGCATTAATGCCTGTTTCCTGTAAAGCCTGTACCGCCCTTGCCCCAATATTAGCAGGTGTAGCGCCACCCAAGTCTGTCAGAACCAGTACTTTATTATTTTTTTGCGAGATTTCCCTTAATATTTCAATGATTTCCCCAACCTTTTGATCTGGATCAACATCGGGTTCAATATCAAAATAAACACAGTCTTCCACCTTTTCGTATACATGAACAGCGCAATCAAAAAAGGCGGAAGCCAAAGGAATATGTGCAATTATGGCAAGTGCAGTCATGAAATAGCCTTAACCCTTACTTAACCCTGCTGAACCGCTTTTTCAAGAGCCTGGGCAAAATGGGCTGCAACATCAAACCCTGTTTGTTCGGTGATTTCGACAAAACAGGTTGGGCTGGTAACATTGATTTCGGTTACGTAATCGCCAATCACGTCAAGCCCCACCAATAACAGCCCCCGGGAGCGCAAAACAGGCGCTATGGTTTGTGCGATATGCAAATCCCGTTCTGACAGCTTCTGGGCTACACCACGGCCACCGGCCGCCAGATTTCCACGGGTTTCACCGGCAAGTGGAATACGTGCCAGCGCATAGGGAACCGGTGCACCGTCAATTAGTAAAATCCGTTTATCACCGTTGGTGATTTCCGGGATATACCGCTGTGCCATGATGGTTCTTTGCCCCTCTTGGGTAAGAAGTTCGAGAATGGCATTCAGGTTGGCTTCGTTTTCCAAAACCCGGAATACACCGCTTCCCCCCATACCGTCCAGTGGCTTGACAACGATATCTTTGTACTGCGCATGAAATTGCCGGATTCTGGCCATATCCCGGGTAACCAGGGTTGGGGCGGTAAATTCGGGAAATTCCGTAATAGACAGTTTTTCGGGGTGATTGCGGATAGCCGAACCGGAATTAAATACTTTTGCCCCTTGCTGTTCTGCGTACTCAAGCAGATGCGTTGAGTAAACGTATTCCATATCAAAGGGTGGATCTTTGCGCATGACCGTTGCATCAAAATGCGTTAAAGGCAGCTCGGTGGGTTCTGATGTATAAGCCCACCAATTATGCCCATGCAAATTGGCATTTTCTTCAATTTGAATGGTTCGTGAACTGACGAACACTTTACCCGTTTCAATAAACAGGTCACCCTGCAAAGCAACACTGATGGAATGGCCACGCTTAAGCAATGCACGCATCATTGCGACCGATGTATCTTTATATGCTTTTAATAACGGCAATGGGTCAAGTATGAACAATACATGCATTTCTTAATTTCCATAAAAAACTTCCCGCCAGCAAGAACGGGAAGCTTAAACAATAAAACTGAATTATTTGCCTGGTTCCGGCTTGCCATTCACTGCTTTTTTGCGAGGAGCAAGCACCATTACCATCTGACGTCCTTCGAGCTTGGGCATTGCCTCAACCTGAACGGTGTCGCCCAGATCGTCCCGAATACGTTCCAACACGCGCATCCCCAGTTCCTGGTGAGCCATTTCACGTCCGCGGAAACGCAAGGTTACCTTGGCCTTGTCACCATCTTCAAGAAAACGGCGAAGATTGCGAAGCTTGACCTGATAATCACCCTCATCGGTCGCTGGACGGAATTTGACTTCTTTTACCTGAATGACTTTCTGCTTGGCTTTGGCTTCCTGCTGGCGTTTTTGTTCCTGGTATTTGAACTTGCCATAATCCATCAAGCGACAGACAGGTGGAGAGGCATTGGGAGCGATCTCGACAAGATCGATCTCTGCCTGCTCTGCCATGCGAATTGCATCAAGTGTTTTTACAACGCCTAACTGCTCTCCATCAAGACCAATCAGACGAACTTCCGGAATGCGAATTTCTGCATTTATACGGTGGGATTTTTCGGTTGCGATGTTAACAACTCCTAAAAAATTAAAAAAATTACGCCTTGACGTCTTGACGTAAAGCTACATCAGTACGAAGACGTGCGACAAAATCATCGACAGATAGTACACCCAAATCCAGGTTCCCGCGACCACGAACGGCTACTGAACCATTTTCCTGTTCTTTTTCGCCAACGACCAGAATATAAGGTACTTTCTGCATACTGTTTTCCCTGATTTTACGAGTGATTTTCTCATTGCGCAAATCAGCGGAAACACGGAACCCCTGCGCCTTCAGGATATCGACTACTTTATTGGCGTAATCGGCAAAAACGTCAGAGATCGGGCAAACCACTACTTGCTCGGGTGCCAGCCAGGGTGGCAGCGCACCGGCATAGTTTTCTATTAACATACCAATAAAGCGCTCGAGTGAGCCCAGAATGGCACGATGCACCATGACGGGCGCACGGCGTTGATCGGCTGCATCAACATATTCGGCCCCCAGGCGTACCGGCATGGAGAAGTCAACCTGAATTGTGCCGCATTGCCAATGACGGCCAATGGCGTCTTTCAGGGTATATTCAATTTTAGGGCCATAAAACGCCCCCTCTCCGGGAGAGACCTCAAATTCACAGCCTGAACGACGCAGGCTTTCCATTAACGCTTCTTCGGCCTTGTCCCAAACTGCATCATCGCCAATACGTTTTTCTGGGCGCGTGGCAACTTTATAAAGCACTTCGGTAAAACCAAAATCACGATATACTTTTTGCAGCAAGGTAGTGAAGTTGGCACATTCGTCTTGCAGTTGGTCTTCGGTACAGAAAATATGACCGTCATCTTGCGTAAAGCCACGAACACGCATCATGCCGTGTAAAGAACCGGAGGGTTCATTACGGTGACATTGGCCAAACTCACCATAACGGATAGGCAATTCCCGATAGGAATGCAAGCCCGAGTTATAAATTTGGACATGCCCCGGACAGTTCATTGGCTTAAGACCGTAAACCCGGTTTTCAGATTCGGTGGTAAACATGTTTTCTTTATAGTTGTCCCAGTGACCTGTTTTTTTCCACAGGGACAAATCAAGAATTTGCGGTGCCTTTACTTCTTCGTAGCCATTGTCGTTATAGACATCACGCATATACTGTTCAACCTGTTGCCATATTCTCCAGCCTTTTGGATGCCAGAAAACCAAGCCCGGACCTTCATCCTGGAAATGGAACAGATCTAGTTCTTTACCCAGTTTACGGTGATCGCGTTTTTCTGCCTCTTCGAGCATATTCAGGTATTGTGCCTGCTCTTCTTTGCTGGCCCAGGCTGTACCATAGATACGCTGAAGCATTTCATTTTTGCTGTCACCGCGCCAGTAGGCGCCGGCCACTTTCATTAACTTGAAAACTTTCAGTTTACCGGTGGAGGGAACGTGAGGGCCGCGACACAAATCGATAAAATCGCCTTCACGATACAGGCTGATTGGCTCATTGGAAGGAATGGAAGCAATGATTTCCGCCTTGTAGTGCTCTCCCTGCTGTTTGAAGAACTCTACCGCATCATCGCGCAGCCATTCTTCACGGGTAACCACTTC
Source organism: Alcaligenaceae bacterium (assembly GCA_012735395.1). Lineage (GTDB taxonomy): Bacteria > Pseudomonadota > Gammaproteobacteria > Burkholderiales > Burkholderiaceae_B > Advenella. The sequence continues at coordinate 12,849 of JAAYHN010000126.1, forward strand.
ATCTTTTTTAGCCAGTTCCTGCATTTTCTTTTCAATTTTCTGCAAGTCTTCTGGTGTAAAAGGACGCTTATAGGAAAAATCGTAATAAAAACCGTTGTCAATCACCGGACCAATGGTTACTTGTGCATCGGGAAACAGGGACTTGACCGCATAGGCCAGCAAGTGTGCTGTTGAGTGACGGATAAGATCCAGGCCATCACTGTCTTTGGCTGTCACGATAGATAGTTTTGCATCTTGTGAAATGACAAAACTGGTATCTACCAGTTTCGGTTCTTCTGAGCCAACAACCACCTTACCCGCCAGGGCCGCTTTACCCAGGCTTGGGGCAATGGTCGTAGCTACTTCACCAACACTGACGGGATCGGTAAACTGGCGCTGAGAACCATCTGGTAAGGTAATTTGAATCATTTAAATGCCCTAATAAAAAATAAAAAACGCGACTATAAACTAGCCGCGCCGATGATGAGACTGCAAGAAAATTCCATAACAATAAACTCTCACGATCGCGACTATATGCTTCCTGTTTCTGTCGTCGTAGTTCGTGCAGTTAAAAACCCCATGAATTCAAGTCTCTTTCAAATACAATAATTGAAGTATTCTAACATTTTCTGGCTTTTGGCATCAGAAAACGACAAAAAAAAACAAAAAAACATGGAATTTTGTCGCTGATTGGAACAAATTTCCTGTTTACTGGCGTATTTAGCCTTTTTACAACAATACTTATCCAGCCCTGAAGCTGTTGAACCCGATAAGTAATCAACTGTCACACTCATTGAAATCAATACACCACCAATCTGGGTTACAATTTAAGTCCTTGTTTCATCTCACTATTTGTATTCATGTCAATTTTCAAATCTATTCGCGCTGTTTTTCTTGTTGCCATTGTTTGCCTGTTAAGCGCATGCGCTTCTATCAGCCCGAATAACAACATGAGCGCCCTTGAAATCACACAAGATACACGTGGCGTTGCCATTGCTTCCCGAGACAGCGATTTATTCTTACCCGGCTCCGGGGCACTTTCACCCAACGCCCCCCCCTTTCTTGACAGGGTTGCCGCACTCCTCAAAGATCGACCCCAACGGAAAGTACTGATTGACAGCATAACTGAAAATGCCGGCTCACTCGAACTGAATCACGAACTGCAGGAAGTCCGCTCGCTTAAAATAATGAAAGCCCTGACTGATCGTGGTATTGATAAAAACCGCCTGGCCTACACACAAGCCAGCTCTTCCCAAAACGGCAGTGGCTCAAATTATGATAGCAGGCACAAAACCAAAATCATCATTCTGGGCGAAACAACCAGCGATATGAATGTAAGTGCCATCGAACGCTTCTTTGACGGCATTTTCCAGCTTGGCAATAATATTTTCAATTAAGCAGGGCATGACTTGCCACCCACCTTCCCAACCATTTCAAACATTTAATCATTAAAATATGGCCAAACCTATTTCCAACACGATTTTCGCGGTTATCGCCATCGGTATTCTTTTCTTTATCGGGCACTCAGTTTACGATGTATTAACCCGCGCCCCCGTCAAAGGCACGGCCAATAACCAGGCCCAAAGCCCAACAGCAACCCATGGCGTGACGGGTCAAATTGA
>JAAYHN010000127.1 GCA_012735395.1 Alcaligenaceae bacterium
ATTGATAACTATGGTTAACCTGATGAAAATTAATGTTATGAATTAAATATGTATTAAAAGTAATACAGTTTTTGTTTTCAAGGGTTAACCCTTTTACTGGTATGGGTAATCTATCCGGGCAATTTAATTGCCTGATTATTGTTTCAGGTTTTGTGCTTTCTTCTCTTAATGAAAACCGGTAAGGCAAATCAAATTTGTGTTTATCTGCCATGAAAAAAACGTTAAATCAGGCTAAAAACATAGTAAAACTACGTAGTTTCAAGTTGTATCGGCTCGTGTAAAATAAATCGCTGTATCCCTTTGCCTAAAAGAAAAGGCAGGGCAAAGTAAAAATAAAAGATGCAGCATGTCTGAAACAGAAAAAACAAAAGCAGAACAAAATTCCTCGCTGGAACCAGGCCCGGCCGGGCCAAATGTCACCTTGATCGAAGACTATCTGTCGGTATTGATTATGGGCATTCTTGCCTGCATTACCTTTGCCAATGTACTGGTGCGTTATTTCACCAATCAGTCGTTCGCCTGGACAGAAGAAATTTCCATTTTTTTCCTGATTATTGTCACTATGGTGGGGGCTTCCTCCGCCTTTGTCCGTCACCAGCATATCCGGATTGAATATTTTGCCGAAAAGGGTTCAGCGGTTAAAACATGGTGGTTCAGTTTTTTAAGCAATCTGTCGGTGTTGCTGTTTTTCGTGCTGTTCTGGGTGCTCTCCCTGAAAATGGTGTTCGATGATTACGAGTTTGGCGATACCTCTCCTGCCATTGGTGTGCCCAATTGGTGGTATTCAATGTGGATGCCCGTTTTTTCCCTGCTTATCACTTTGCGTATTGCGGGTGTCCTCTGGCGGTTGCTGAAGGTAAAGCCACAATGATAGCCACTATTCTTTTTGTCCTGTTTATTGTCTTGATGCTGATAGGTACGCCTGTCGGGGTTGCGCTGGGTATTGCCGGTACGGTTGCCATTGTGATGGCCAATATGGATACTTACTGGTACGGCTTAATGGCGGTGCCGCAAAATTTTTATGCCGGTTTGTCCAAATATCCCTTGCTGGCCATTCCCATGTTTGTATTGCTGGGGTCTATTTTTGACCGTTCGGGGGTGGCCTCACGCCTGGTCAATTTTGCCATTGCCATTGTCGGGCGTGGTTCAGGCATGCTGCCCATGGTCAGTATTATGGTGGCCATGTTTCTGGGGGGGATTTCAGGTTCGGGGCCGGCCTGTGCGGCGGCGGTTGGTGCGGTCATGATACGCTCCATGACGCAGGCGGGTTATCCGCGCTCTTTTTCTGCCAGTGTGGTGGCAGCCGGTGCGGCCACCGATATCCTTATTCCACCGTCGGTTGCCCTTATTATTTATTCCATTCTGGTGCCTTCGGCATCGGTGCCGGCCCTGTTTGCGGCAGGCATGATTCCCGGTATTGTGGCGGGTATTTTCTTAATCATTCCTGCGGTATGGCTGTCACGCCGTTATCAAATGGGGGCTGCCGAAAAGGAGCTGCCCCGTCCGCCTTTTTTCAAAAGCCTGCTGGAGGCCTCCTGGGGGTTGGCCGCACCGGTGCTTATTCTGGGTGGTATGCGCCTGGGCTGGTTTACGCCCACCGAAGCTGCGGTGGTGGCCGTGTTCTATGGTTTGTTCGTTGGCATGGTGGTGTATCGCACGATTAAGGTTCGGGACCTGTTCATTATTTTCCGTGAGGCGGCCGAGCTGTCAGCGGTCATCCTGCTGGTGGTTACATTGGCCGGGATTTTTGCCTGGGCACTGTCCACCCTGAGTGTGATTGACCCTATCGCCAATACGATCGTGAATTCCGGGCTGGGCGAGTACGGTGTGCTGGCACTGTTAATTATTCTATTGATTGTTCTGGGCATGTTCCTGGATGGCATTTCCATCTTCCTGATTTTTGTGCCCTTATTGCTGCCCATTGCCAATGCGTTCAACTGGGATCTGGTCTGGTTTGGCATTATTCTTACCCTGAAAGTGGCTGTGGGGCAGTTTACCCCGCCACTGGCCGTCAATTTAATGGTTTCCTGCCGGATTGCCAATGTGCCTATGGAGTCAACCATACGTTGGGTATTATGGCTGGTTGGAGCCATGTTAATGGTATTGCTTCTGGTTGTTGTGTTTCCCGAACTGGCAACCTGGTTGCCAACATATTTAGGTTATTAAGCAGGTCTTGAATTTAATTTTTAATTTTAATTTAAAGGAATTTGAAATGAAGCTAAGTTCAGTAGTAAAAGCATTGTCATTGTCAGTGGCGGCAATGGTCTGTTCTTCAGCCGCATTTGCCCAGAACAGCAATTATAAATCCGAGTATAAACTGTCAATTGTCGTGAATACGCAATTTCCATGGGGCAAGGGGGCTGAAATCTGGTCTGAACTGGTCAAGGAAAGAACGGAAGGCCGTATCAATATCAAGATTTATCCGGGCACCTCACTGGTGCAGGGTGACCAGACCCGTGAGTTCACGGCCATTCGCCAGGGGTTGATTGATATGGCGGTGGGCTCTACCATTAACTGGTCGCCCCAGGTAAGGCAGCTGAATATTTTTTCAATGCCTTTCCTGATGCCCGATTACGCGGCGGTTGATGCGCTGGTTCAGGGCGAAGTGGGCAAGCAGCTATTCAGCCTGATCGACAAAGCCGGTGTGGTGCCGCTGGCCTGGGGTGAAAACGGTTACCGTCAAATCAGTAATTCCAAACAGCCCATTACGGCGCCCGCTGACATGAAAGGCATGAAACTGCGCGTTGTCGGTTCACCGCTTTATATTGATACCTTTACCGCCCTGGGTGCGAACCCGGTACAAATGAGCTGGGCAGATGCACAGCCTGCGCTGGCCAACGGTGCCGTAGACGGACAGGAAAACCCCCTGTCCATTTACCAGGGTTCAAAGCTGCATAGCGTGGGCCAGAAGTACCTGACACTCTGGAATTATGTGGCCGACCCATTGGTGTTTGTGGTGAACAAGAATGTCTGGAATTCCTGGACTGAACAGGATCGTGAAATCGTTCGCCAGGCAGCACTTGATGCCGCCAAACAGGAAATTGAAATCGCCCGTAAAGGTGTCACGCCCGAAGATGATTCAATGTTAAAGGAAATTGCCGCCAACGGTGTTGAAATTACAACCTTGACACCCGAACAGCATGAGGCATTCGTGCAGGCAACCAAGCCCGTATTCGATAAATGGAAAGAGCGGATTGGTGTCGAGCTGGTTGATCAGGCCTTGAAAGATATTGAAAACCGCAATAAATAAACAGTAAGGGCTTAAGTGCCCGCTGGCCTGGGATTGATTCCTGTCCTGGCTGGCGGGGGTTTGTGGTGAACCAGATAAAAAACAGCCCCGGAAACGGATTGAATCCATTTCCGGGGCTGTTTGCCATGCCTGTGTTTTACCGCGATCAGGCAATCGTCATTAAGCTGGCATTACCACCGGCAGCGGCGGTATTGGTGCTAATGCTCTGTTCATGCAGCAGGCTGATCCAGGCGTACTGTTTGCCCTGGATGATTTCTTCCGGACTCAGGCCCTGGGCAATAATGATGGGGCCTTTGCGCTGGCTCAGGCGCAGGTTCAGGCGGTGCAGGTCATCACTGTCGCCTTCAAACAGGGCGGCATCAAAACGGCTGCTGTCAATCTGTTCATCACTGAGCAGCGTGGCTTGTGCCCGTTGCGACGCATCGGCCTGCCCAAGCCAGTTGCGGGTGTTTGGCGAATCTATAAATAGTGCCTTGTTGCCGGTTTCCGTGATTTGATGCAGCTGCGTGGTAAAACCCTGTTCACTTTGTGCCACTGCCAGCACGGTTCCACGCGGAATCAGGCGATATACGTTTGATTCACCGGTTGGGCCGGGTAGGCTCAGGCTCAGGCTGGCCGCATTGGCGGGGTTGAATGGTGGGGGCAATTGTTCATTGCCCTGTGACAGCAGGCGATATAAATACAGCGGCCCACCGGCTTTGGGGCCGGTGCCCGAGAGCCCCTGTCCACCGAATGGCTGGACACCCACCACGGCGCCTACAATATTTCGGTTAACGTAAATATTGCCGGCATGAATGCGTCCGGAAATGTGGGAAATGGTTTCATCAATGCGGGAATGAATGCCAAAGGTAAGCCCGTAACCGGTATTGTTGATGGCATCAATCAGGGTATCCAGGTTCTGCCGCTGATAGCGGATAACGTGCAGGACCGGGCCAAACACTTCGCGCTCAAGTTCGGCAATATCGTTGATTTCAATCAGGGTAGGGGCAACAAATGTACCGTATTCGGTATTTTTGTCCATGCCGGCCTGTACGACCTTATGACCAGCCTGGCGCATTTTGGCAATGTGACGCTCTATGATTTCCCGGGCTTCATTATCAATGACTGGGCCAATATCGGCAGAGAGCAAATCCGGTTTGCTAACGGAAAGTTCCTGCATGGCGCCTTTGAGCATGGTCAGGATATGATCGGCCGCATCTTCCTGCAGGCATAAAATGCGCAGCGCCGAACAGCGTTGGCCGGCAGAGTCAAAGGCAGAGCTTAAAACATCAAAAATGACCTGTTCGGGCAGGGCCGAAGAGTCAACAATCAGGGCGTTCTGGCCACCGGTTTCAGCGATCAACGGGATGGCATGACCGAATTCGTCAAGCCTGCCCGAGAGTTTGCCGGCAATAATACGTGCCACTTCGGTAGAGCCGGTAAACATGACGCCGCGAATGGCTTCGTGTGAGGTGAGCTGGTCGCCTGTGGTTTCACCATTGCCGGGTAACAGCTGTACGGCTTCTTTGGGAATGCCTGCGGCATGCAGGATGGAAATGGCCTGGGCTGCAATTAACGGGGTTTGTTCGGCGGGTTTTGCCAGAACGGTATTGCCGGCGGCCAGGGCGGCACTGACTTGTCCCATAAAGATGGCCAGCGGGAAGTTCCAGGGGCTGATACACACTACCGGCCCCAGCGGACGCTGGTGTTCTTCATTAAAGTACAGTTCGATTTGCTCGGCATAATAGCGCAGGAAATCAACCGCCTCACGTACTTCGGCAATGGCGTTGGGCAGGGATTTGCCGGCTTCGCGGATAATCAGGCCCAGCAGGGTTTGCATATTGTTTTCCAGCAGCTGGGCTGCCGTGCGCAGGCAATGCGCACGCTCGCTAATGGAGGTGGCTTGCCAGATGGGTGCCATATTGACAGCGGCGTCTACTGCCTGGTTCACTTCGGCTTCGCTGGCATGGATCACTTCCCCCACTTCGTCACGTGAGTCAGCCGGATTGAATGATTTGACGGCACGTTCGCTATCCCATGCCTCTTCTGCCAGAAGACTGGGGGCAGCGCGCCAGGTATGTGAAGAGCTGTTAAGCAGGGCGGCAGACAGGGAGCCCAGGCGATGTTCGTTGCTTAAATCTATGCCCAACGAGTTCGGACGGGTGCTGGCTTTGGCGCCTTCAGCAGCAGAGACGGGAAGGCCGTGATAGATATCTTTGGGCAGGGGGATACGTTCGTTGGGGGCGCCCAGCGGGTTAATGCGGGCAGCCGCCTCCAGCGGGCTTTCGACCAGGGAGTTGATGTCAATTTTTTCATCACCGATCTGGTTGACAAATGAGGTGTTCGCGCCGTTTTCAAGCAGGCGTCGTACCAGATAGGCCAGCAGGGTTTCATGGGTGCCAACGGGGGCATAGATGCGGCAGGGACGGTTCAGTTTCTTGCTGCCAACGACTTCTTCATACAGGGGTTCGCCCATCCCGTGCAGGCACTGGAATTCATATTGGCCAGGGTAATAGTTCTGCCCGGCCAGGTGATAAATGGCCGACAGGGTTTGGGCATTATGCGTGGCAAACTGCGGGAAGACGGCATCGGGTGCATTAAGCAGTTTTTTGGCACAGGCCAGGTACGCGACATCGGTATATACCTTGCGAGTGTAAACCGGATAGCCTTCAAGGCCGTCTACCTGGGCACGCTTGATTTCGGTATCCCAATAGGCGCCCTTAACCAGACGGATCATCAGGCGATGATGGGTGCGGCGGCCCAGGTCAATTACATAATCAATCACATAGGGCGCACGCTTCTGGTAAGCCTGAATCACAAAACCAATACCGTTCCAGCCGTCGAAGTCACTGTTATGGCACAGAGCTTCGAGCAGGTCTAGCGACAGTTCCAGGCGATCGGCTTCTTCGGCATCGATATTCAGGCCAATATCATAAGATTTGGCCAGGCGGGCCAGTGATACCAGGCGTGGCAGCAGTTCATTCATGACACGCTCACGCTGGGCACGGGAATAACGCGGATGCAGGGCAGACAGTTTGATGGAAATGCCGGGGCCGTCATAAATGCCGCGTTTGCCGGAAGCCTTGCCAATCGCATGGATGGCCTGTTCGTAAGCTTCGTAATAGCGCTGTGCATCGGCCATGGTGGTGGCGGCCTCACCCAGCATGTCATAGCTGTAGCGAAAACCCTGTGCCTCAAATTTGCGGCTGTTGGCCAGCGCCGAAGAAATGGTTTGGCCGGATACAAACTGTTCGCCCATCATGCGCATGGCCATATTGACGCCCTGGCGGATCAGGGGTTCGCCACCTTTGGCAATCATGCGGGTAAGGGCTTTTGAGAGATTCTGTTCACTATTGACGGCAACCAGCTTGCCAGTCAGCATCAAACCCCAGGTGGCCGCGTTGACAAACAGCGAAGGAGAGCCGCCCATATGGGATTTCCAGTCGCCATGGCTCAGTTTGTCGCGGATCAGGGCATCGCGCGTGGCTTTGTCGGGAATACGCAGCAGGGCTTCAGCCAGGCACATTAAGGCAACCCCTTCCTGGCTGGACAGGGCAAATTCCTGGATCAGGCTTTCAACGCCACCCCCGGAGCTTTTGGATTTCAGGGCTTTTACCAGTTTCAGGGCCAGCTCGCGGGTTTGTTCCGGTTGGGCAATACTGGCCTGTTCAAGAAGGAGGGGCACGCATTCAGTTTCCGGGCGGCGATAGGCTGAAGTGATGGCGGCCCGTAAAACAGATTGTGGCTGGATATCTTGCCCGAACTCATAGAATGGCGGCATTTTTGCGTCATTTTCAGAGATATCAAGGTCGTTTTCATGTTCGCTGGACTGGATGACCAGGTGGGCTAATTCCTCGGGGGTGTGGCCCCGTTCGAGCTGGTCAAGATAGGCCAGTAATGCCTGCTTGTGTAGCCAGTGAGGGGTGCAGTTAAGTTTGCCGGCGTTTTGTTGCAGGCGCTCTTTGAGCGTGGAATCAACTTTGATTCCCAGAGTGGTGTTGTTATTAGCCATATTTTATAAAGTCATGGGTTGTTCATGACAAAATAGAATATAGATTTTTACTGCCAAGTAATATTAGGGTTAACCATTAATATAAAAAGGTTAACCCAATGAAATTTAATTGTTTATGGTTTTTTTTATGTGGCAGGAAGTAGGCGCGGCTCAAGCGAAGACACGCCAGCCAAAACAGGCTTATGTGCCCAGCAATGCCCCGGCAATCAGGAAAATGCCGGTCCAGATATTGGCCCGGAACAGGGCGAAACTTTTGTCTCTGCGCTTGATGTCAAAGTTATACAGCTGCCAGAAAAAATGTAAAACGATAATGGCCATGAAAACACCGTAGGGCCAGCCCAATCCCATGGTTAATCCGGCCCAGATCCACAGGATGGCGGTTGCTGCATAGAACCCGCTAAGCCAAAGCAAGCCTTTGTCGCCAAATTTCAGGGCGGTGGAACGCAGCCCCAGTTTGATATCGTCTTCCATGTCGGCATAGGCGTAGATGGTATCGTAGCCAACCTGCCACATCACGGCACCCAGCCACATTGCAATGGCGGCAGGCGGGACCGTGTTCTGGGTGTCTGACCAGGCCATTAACATGCCCCAGTTGAAGGCGATGCCAAGAACAATCTGGGGCCAATAGGTAAAGCGTTTGCATAAAGGGTAAATAAAGACAATAGGCACCAGCAAGACGGCCAGCCAGCGACTGTAGCTGTTAATGAAAAACAGCAGCAGGGCTGCCAGTGCCAATTGGGCAAACAAAAATATGAAGGCCTGCTTCAGGCTGAGCTCACCGCTGGTTAAGGGGCGGTAACGGGTACGTGCGACATGTTTGTCGAAATCACGGTCGCAAATATCGTTGATGGTGCAACCCGCGCTGCGCATAAGCAGGGCGCCCAGACAAAATATGACAAGACGCCAGAAATCGGGCATGCCATTGGCGGCCTGGATCAGGGCGGCAATGCAGGGTAGCAGGGTCAGCCATGTTCCTACCGGACGATCCAGCCGGCAAACGCGGGCGTAAGGGCGCCATGAAGCAGGCAGGTGTTTTTCGACCCAGTCGTTATGATGAATGTCACTGAGATCGGCTTGTTGTGTATTTACGCTCATGGCAAGGATTATAAGGCTGAATTAACGGTATTTTAGCGTGAATACAGTGAAAAGTAAGATGTAACCCGGTTTGGGTGCTCACCTGGTGTTTTTCTTCCTATACAATTATTCCCTGAATGAAAAAAAGAAATTGAATCAAGGTGGATTATTTTATGCCCGGCTTTATTGAGATACTTGCAACCGTTTTGTTTGCAATTGCCATTATTCATACTTTTTCCGTTTCCTGGTTTGCACGGCTGGCGCACAAAAACGGGCCTCATGCGGGTTTGTGGCATTTGCTGTCTGAAGTGGAGGGGGTGTTTGGTGTCTGGGCCGCGGTCCTGATTGTTGTTATGGCACTTGCCAGCGGGCTGGACGATGCCATCAGGTATATGGACAGCCGCAACTTTACCGAGCCGCTGTTTGTGTTTGCCATTATGGTAGTGGCCGCCAGCCGGCCGATTCTGCAGCTGGTCAGTTCCTGCGTGCGGTTTATTGCAAGGGTGGTGCCGGTTAAAACAGAGGTTGCCACTTTCTTTATTACCTTATCGCTGGTGCCGCTGGCAGGGTCGTTTATAACCGAACCGGCCGCCATGACATTGGCGGCCCTTATGCTGAAAGAAGGTTTTTTCACCCGTAGCGGTAATGTCCGGTTTAAATACCTGGCCCTGGGCGTCTTGTTTGTCAATGTGTCAATTGGCGGTGTGTTAACGGCTTATGCCGCGCCACCGGTGCTGATGGTTGCCCAGACCTTTGGCTGGGACAGCATGTATATGCTAACGCATTTTGGCTGGAAGGCCGTCCTGGCGGTGATTGCGAATGCACTTATCATTACCCTGATTTGCCGTAAAGATATCGAGTCGCATCTGGTGGGTACCGGTAAGGGAATCAATGCGCCTTCCAGCCAGGATTCCTCACAAAGCCGGCCTGCCGTACCGGCCGGTGTGATCCTGATTCATCTCCTGTTTTTGACCGGTATTGTGCTGTTTGCGCACCATACCGCGATTTTCATGGGGCTGTTAATGCTGTTTATCGGTTATTGTGAAGCCTATAAAAAATATCAGGATACCCTGATGGTCAAGGAGGGCCTGATGGTGGGGTTTTTCCTGGCGGGCCTGATTATCCTGGGGGGCTTGCAGCAGTGGTGGCTGCAGGATTTACTGGGTGGCATGCCGCCCATGGTGCTGTATTGGGGGGCAACCATCCTGACTGCGGTGACCGATAATGCCGCCTTAACCTATCTGGGTTCACTGGTCGAGGGCACCAATGAATTCTGGCGTTATATGCTGGTGGCCGGTGCGGTTACCGGTGGTGGTTTGACGGTGATTGCCAATGCACCGAATCCGGCTGGGTTTTCTATCCTGCGAGGCTGCTTTCCGCATGGCTCGATTGCCCCGCAGTGGCTGTTTTTATCGGCATTGCTGCCTACACTGATGGCCGCCGTCATGTTTTTATTGCCCATACAGATTTTTGGTACGACTGGCTTTTAAAAACACGTTAAAATAAGCGGTTATATGAAATTTCAAACGGGCAGGCTTTTTTGCTTGTCCGGGTTTATTTTTTTGTGAGTTTAGCTGTGCCAATTTATGCATATAAATGCAGCGCTTGCGGACATGAGCAAGACGTACTGCAGAAAATGTCCGATAAGCCCCTCACCGTTTGCCCTGGTTGCAAGCAGGAAACCTATTCAAAGCAAGTAACTGCAGCGGGTTTCCAGCTCAAGGGAACGGGTTGGTATGTTACTGACTTCCGTGGTGGCAATTCTTCTTCCGGTGCGTCGGCAGGAAGCACAAATGCCACTTCCACTACAGGTGACACCAGCGCGTCATCGTAGTTTTATTGAATTTTAAACGGCATTGTTTGCATGATGCCTGTTACTTACAGATTTTTCGGAGCATTCTAATTATGCGTACCTGCTATACCGGTCAGGTTTGTCTTGATCATCTTGATCAAACTGTTACATTATTTGGTTGGGTGCATCGTCGTCGAGATCATGGCGGTGTTATTTTTATCGATCTGCGTGACCGTGAGGGTTTGGCCCAGATCGTTTTTGACCCCGATAATGAAAATGCATTCCAGATTGCCGAAGACATCCGTAATGAATACTGTATCCGCATTACCGGTTTGGTGCGTCGTCGCCCTGAAGGTACAACCAATGCCGAACTGAAATCCGGAGAAGTGGAAGTCCTGTGCCGTGAGGTGGAAGTATTGAATGCTTCAGTCACGCCACCGTTCCAGCTTGACGACGATAACCTCTCAGAAACCACCCGTTTAACCCATCGCGTACTGGATTTGCGTCGTCCGCAAATGCAGCGTAACCTGAAATTGCGCTATCGTGTTTCCATTGAGGTTCGCAAGTTCCTTGATGAACTGGGCTTTATCGATATCGAAACCCCCATGCTTACCAAAAGCACACCTGAAGGTGCCCGTGATTACCTGGTGCCTTCCCGTGTCCATGATGGCCAGTTCTTTGCCTTGCCCCAGTCTCCGCAGCTGTTCAAACAAATGTTAATGGTTTCGGGCTTCGACCGTTATTATCAAATCACCAAATGTTTCCGTGACGAAGACCTGCGTGCTGACCGTCAACCTGAATTTACCCAGATCGACTGCGAAACCTCTTTCCTTAACGAAGAGCAGATCCGTGAAATCTTTGAAAACATGCTGCGCCATATTTTCAAAGTGGTGCAGGGCGTAGAGCTGGATGCAAAATTCCCCACCATGCCCTGGGATGAAGCCATGCGTCGTTTCGGCTCCGATAAACCCGATATGCGGGTCAAGCTGGAATTCACCGAGTTAACCGATGTCATGAAGGACGTTGATTTCAAAGTGTTTTCTGGTGCCGCCAATATGGCTAATGGCCGTGTTGTCGCATTGCGCGTGCCTCAGGGTGCCGCATTGTCCCGCAAGGAAATAGACGATTACACCCAGTTCGTTGCCATTTATGGCGCCAAGGGCCTGGCCTGGATCAAGGTTAATGAAGTAGCCAAAGGCCGTGACGGTTTGCAGTCACCTATCGTGAAAAACATTCACGATGCCGCCCTGGCAGAAATCATTAAGCGCTCCGGTGCCCAAGATGGCGATATCCTTTTCTTTGGCGCAGACAAGGCCAAAGTGGTTAATGATGCCATTGGTGCCCTGCGTGTCAAACTGGGTCATAGCGATTTTGCCAAAGAGCATGGCCTGTTCGAGAAAACCTGGAAGCCGTTGTGGGTGGTTGATTTCCCCATGTTCGAGTTCGACGAGGAAGAAGGCCGTTATACTGCCGCGCACCATCCCTTTACCAGTCCCAAGGATGGTCACGAAGACTATCTGGAAACAGATCCTTCCAAGGCTTATGCAAAAGCTTATGATCTGGTGCTTAATGGTTGGGAAATTGGCGGTGGTTCGGTTCGTATTCACCGCGAAGAAATTCAAAGCAAGGTATTCCGCGCCCTGAAAATCAGTGATGAAGAGGCTCGTGCCAAGTTTGGTTTCCTGTTGGACGCCCTGCAATATGGCGCGCCTCCGCATGGTGGCCTGGCATTCGGCCTTGATCGCCTGGTTACCATGATGGCCGGTGCCGACTCCATCCGTGACGTGATTGCGTTCCCGAAAACACAGCGTGCCCAGTGTCTGTTAACCCAGGCACCGTCACCAGTCGATGAAAAACAGTTGCGTGAGTTGCATATCCGTTTGCGTAACATTGAAGTGAAATAAACTTCAGTTCAGTAAAAAGGGGGCCTTCCCCCTTTTTAATCCTGTTTTTCTCTGAAACGGCACAAAAAAACACCACCGGTTTGCTCCGACGCCCCTGCGGGCCGAAGTCGCTGCACCGGTGGTGTTTTTTTGTACCTTGTTTTGGCTTGGGGCAATGATAACCCATCAACCCGCTTCTGCGAGGGAACGCCTGTAAGCCCGGCATTGGGCTGTGCCCAATGCCGATACGGCGTATGTTTAAACGCTGCGGCTGAGCTGCTCCATCACTTGCGGGTTCTCCAGGGTGGAGGTATCCTGCGTGACTTCTTCGCCTTTGGCCAGTGAGCGTAACAGGCGACGCATGATTTTTCCGGAACGTGTTTTGGGCAGGTTTTCACCAAAACGGATATCATCGGGCTGGGCGATTTTACCAATTTCGTGAGCGACCCAGTTTTTCAGTTCGCTGGCGACTTTCTGGGCGTCTTCCCCTTCGGGTAAAGTACCTTTCAATACCACAAAAGCCACGACGGCTTCACCTTTGATATCATGCGGCTTGCCAACGACGGCGGCTTCGGCCACCAGCGGGTTGGCCACCAGTGCCGATTCGATTTCCATCGTACCCAGGCGGTGTCCGGACACATTCAGGACGTCATCGATACGGCCCATAATCCAGATATAGCCCTGTGAGTCGCGATGGGCCGAGTCACCCGCCAGGTAGGTTGTGCCACCAAATTCGTCGGGGAAATAAGTAGCGGTAAAGCGTTCGTCATCACGCCAGATGGTGCGCAGCAGTGAGGGGAAGGGGCGTTTGATAACTAATGAGCCGCCTTTGCCCTGTTCAACCGATGCGCCTGATTCATCAACCACGTCGGCGATAATGCCTGGCAACGGAAGGGTGCATGAGCCCGGTTTGATCGGGAAGGCACCCGGGATGGGGGCAATCATGTGGGCACCGGTTTCGGTTTGCCACCAGGTATCCACAATCGGGCAGCGGCTGCCGCCTACGTTTTCGTAGTACCACATCCATGCTTCGGGGTTGATGGGTTCACCCACCGAGCCCAGCAGGCGCAGGGAAGACAGGTCAAACTTTCCGGGCAGGTCGGGGCCAAGCTTGATTAAAGAGCGGATGGCGGTTGGGGCTGTATAGAAAGTGGTTACCTTGTGCTTTTCAATCATTTGCCAGAAGCGGGATGCATCGGGATAGGTGGGCACGCCTTCAAAAATGATTTGGGTGGCGCCAACCGCCAGCGGTGCATAGCAAATAAAGGTGTGGCCGGTAATCCAGCCGACATCGGCCGTGCACCAGAAGACATCGCTGGCTTTGTAGTCGAATACCCAACGCATGGATAAAATGCCGCCCAGCAAATAACCGGCCGTGCTGTGCTGTACCCCTTTGGGCCTGCCGGTACTGCCGGAGGTATAAAGAATAAACAAGGGGTCTTCCGCACCCATCCATTCAGGTTCGCATTCACTTGACTGGCCCTGGATGACATCGTGCCACCAGAGATCCCGGGTTTCGTTCCAGCTTACTGCGTTTTCGGTACGCTGAAGCACAATAACATTCTGCACACTGGTGCAGTCACCAAAAGACAGGGCTTCGTCAACTGTGGCTTTCAGGGGGGTTACCTTGCCGCCACGCACACTTTCATTGGCTGTGATAATGATTTTTGCTTCGGCATCCTTGACGCGGTCACGTACCGCTCCGGAAGAGAAACCACCAAAAACCACCGAGTGAATGGCACCAATTCTGGCGCAAGCCTGCATGGCAATAACGGCCTCGGCGGTCATGGGCATGTAAATGACCACGCGGTCACCTTTGGCAACCCCCAGGTTTTTCAGGGCATTGGCAAACTGGCTTACCCGTTCGTACAGTTGCTGATAGGTAATGTGTTCAGACTGGCCATCATCTTTTTCGTAAATAATGGCGGTTTTATCGGCTTTATCTATAAGATGGCGGTCTATGCAATTGTAGGAAGCATTCAAGACGCCATCGGCAAACCACTTATAGAAAGGGGCATTGCTTTCATCCAGTACCTGGGTGAAAGGTTTTTTCCAGGTGATGTTTTCTTTGGCAGCATCTGCCCAAAAGCCCTCATAATCTTCATTAGCCTTGTTGCATAATGCATTGTATGCATCGCTACTGATATTGGCGTTGTTAACGAAATCTTCACCAGGCTGGAAAATCCGGTTTTCTTTTAAGACTGATTCAATTGCTGACATGGTTGTCCCTTATTTTCTAGTTCAAATTAAAATGTAATATATGCCAGATATATAACAGGAATATATCTGGCCTTCAATTTATTTTAATGCTGTGCCGCGCCTGTTGCACCAATACCGGTCATGGAGCGGACATATTGTGCCATGAAGCCGGCCTTGTCCTGTTTGGCCTGTTCCGACCTGTCGGTAATGGAAACCAGCCATGCCACAAAAAAGGTCAGGGGAATGGTAAACAGGGCCGGGTTGCCATAGGGGAAAATGGCGGTTTCATTATGCAGGACGCTGACCCATACGGTCGGGCCCAGTACAATCAGCACGGTTGCGGTAATTAAGCCGGCAAAGCCGCCCACTACGGCACCACGTGTTGTCAGGTTTTTCCAGAACATGGACAGGAACAGGATGGGGAAGTTGGCAGAAGCGGCCAGGGCAAATGCCAGGCCCACCATAAAGGCCACGTTCTGGTTTTCAAAGGCAATGCCCAGAATAATCGCCAGTACGCCCAAGGCCAATGTCGTGAGGCGGGAAATGCGCATTTCATCGTGTGGACGGGCTTTTCCTTTCATGATGACCGAGGCATACAGATCGTGGCTGACGGCCGATGCACCGGACAGGGTCAGCCCCGCTACCACCGCCAGAATGGTGGCGAAGGCAACTGCAGAAATGAAACCCAGGAAAATATTGCCACCCACCGCGTTGGACAGGTGAACCGCAGCCATATTGGTACCGCCAATAATTTGTGTGGTTTCAATACCGTCTTTCATAATGGTTTCAAAAAACTGTGGATCTTTGGTAAGCAGCATGATGGCGCCAAAGCCGATGATGAAAGTCAGGATATAAAAGTAGCCAATAAAACCGGTTGCCACAAAAACGGATTTGCGGGCCTGTTTGGCATCTTTTACCGTAAAAAAGCGCATCAGGATATGGGGCAGGCCTGCCGTGCCAAACATGAGGGCGACACCCAGGGATAGTGCATCAATCGGGTTTTTGACCAGTCCGCCAGGACTCATGATGGAGGTGCCCTTGTCATGAACTTCGGTCGCTTTTTTAAACATGATCTCAGGGCTGAAATCGGATATTTTCAGAACCATGAAGGCCATGAAAGTGGCGCCGGACAGCAACAGGATAGCCTTGATGATTTGTACCCAGGTGGTTGCCAGCATGCCGCCAAACAGCACATACAGCACCATTAACACACCCACAATCAGTACGGCCCAGATATAGTTCATGCCAAACAGCAGCTGAATTAATTTACCCGCGCCTACTACCTGTGCAATCAGGTAAATCATGACCACCAGTAGGGTGCCGGAGGCGGCAAAAAGACGCACGGGGGTTTGTTTCAGGCGGTAAGCGGCGACATCGGCAAAGGTGAATTTACCCAGATTGCGCAAGCGTTCGGCAATCAGGAACAGCACAATGGGCCAGCCTACCAGAAAGCCGGTTGAGTAAATCAGGCCGTCGTAGCCGGTGGTATAAACCATGGCGGAAATACCCAGGAATGAAGCGGCTGACATATAATCGCCGGCAATGGCCAGGCCGTTCTTGAAGCCCGAAATACCGCCACCTGCCGTATAGAAATCACTGGTGGTGGTGTTTTTGCGGGCAGCCCAATATGTGATATACAGTGTGGCAGCCACGAACAGGAAAAACATGATAATGGCCGGGATGTTCATGGGCTGTTTCTGTACCTCACCGGTCAGGGCATCGGCCCAGACCGGTGAGCTGAACAGGCCGGACAGTGCGGCGAATGCATATTTATTCATGAGTGTGCTCCTGTACGGAACGAATGACACGCTGGGTTGTTTCTTCGAATTCGCCATTGGCTTTATGGACATAAATACCGGTAATGGCAATGGCAAATAAAATCACGAATAAACCGATATAGATACCCCAGGTGGTTATGCTGTTTTCTGCCACGGGAATGCCGAAACTTTCAGGGCTGACGCCGATATAAGTAATGTAAACGACATAAATTGTAAACATAAGGACGGAAAAGCTCCATCCAAGCACGCTTTTCTGGCGTGCCATTTTTTTAAACTCCGGGTTATCCAGAACCCTTTGTGCCAGTTTTTTATCCACTTTATTTGTCTCCGTTAAAGTAAAAACCGCTTTGTAAAGATGTGACTGCTGTTGTTATTGGAATGTGCGTAATTTAATGGATTATGTGGTTCTGAAACTAATTTTTTTTTCTGATTATGTACATTTGTAATGATTATGATGTCTTTAAAATATGTTTTAAATCAAAGGGTTGTTGTTTATTTTTGCAGGGGTGCAGCGTATTGAAATAAATCAACTGTAAGTTTTTTGATTTAAATCAAACAATAAAAAATAAACCGCAAAAGAATTTTTAGTGGCAGGGCGTACAATAAAAAAGCGTTTATAAAACACCTTTAAAAAATAATTTAAATTTAAACGCTGAACCAAAATGGAGGACAAATGGACCTGACACAACTTAAAAGTTTTGTTGCGGTGGCCCACTACGGGCATTTAACCCAGGCGGCAGAGTCCCTGCACCTGTCGCAACCGGCGGTAACGGCACAAATCAAGGCGATAGAGCGTAATCTGGATGCCAGCCTGTTTGAACGGAATACGCAGGGCATGAAACTGACCCCGGCTGGTGAAGCTTTCCTGCCCAAAGCCGAAGCTATTTTGCAGCAAATGCGGGAACTGGATGTGTTTGCCTTAAGCCTGTCGTCCAATTATGTCGAGCAGGCAAAACTGGGTATTATCCAGTCGGTAGACCGCCAAATGTTAAGCCGTTTGGTTAACCGTGTGCTTGAGCTGGATAAATCACTTTACCTGCACATAGAAAACAGCCTGAGTGGCAAGGTGCTTAACAAAGTACGTAAAAAAGAACTGGATGCGGGCTTTTTTCTGGGCGATAACCCGTATCGTACGGTTTATTCCATTGAGCTTGATGAAGTGCATTACGTGTTGATTGTGGCGGCACAACGACTGGCCTATGCCATAGAAAACCCCAAAGAGTTTTTCAGGACAGTGCCATGGATAGAGCGCCCGGGTTTTTCTGCCGGAGAAAAAATCACGGCCCGTTTCTGGCATCAGCAAAAACTGTCACCGCAAACCGTGCTGGTTTGTGATGACGTTGATTTATGCATAGACCTGGTTGCCAGCAACCTGGCTATTACGCTTATTCCCGTACGTGAGGTGCATCGGGCCATCAAGGCAGGCAAAAATATTGCCATTGTGCCGGGGTATGAAATGAAGGCGCGCTTAAGCTACATATATCCGGCCGAATATGAAACCGATAAAAACAGTTTGTTAATTCGCCAGGCCATTTGTGATACCTGGGGTGTCTCTGCCTAGCTTAATTCATGCCGGTTCTGGTTTGTACGTATTCCATGCCAAGGGTATTTTATGATTCTTAACATGTGATAGACTTTTTGTATGGAATTAAAAATAAATACATCTATTTGTATTAATATCATTGCTAACACTTGAATATCCGCATAATCGTCTTGTTACAACAAATCAGGAATGGAGTTAAGGTATGACAACAGAAGTACAAACATCGTTGAATGGCAAAGTGGCTCTGGTTACCGGTGCCGCCAGCGGGCTGGGCCGTGAAATCGCCCTGTCTTATGCGAAAGCCGGTGCTGCCGTCGGGGTGGCCGATTTAAATATCGACGGTGCCAACAAAGTGGCCGGAGAAATTATTAATGCCGGTGGCAAGGCGATTGGCATTGCCATGGATGTAACAAGTGAAGAACAGGTTAACAAAGGTGTTGATGACCTGGTAAGCGAGTTTGGTTCAATTGATATCCTGGTATCCAATGCGGGTGTCCAGATGATCGAGTCCATAGATAAATTTGATTACGCCAAATGGAAACAGATGCTGGCGATCCATCTTGATGGCGCTTTCCTTACCACCAAGGCCGCGCTCAAGCACATGTATGCCGCCCAGCGTGGTGGTGTCGTTATTTATATGGGGTCGGTTCATTCCCACCTGGCTTCCAAACTGAAAGCGCCTTATGTCACCGCCAAACATGGCTTATTAGGGCTGGCACGTGTGCTGGCCAAAGAGGGAGCCGAGCATAATGTGCGCTCTCATGTCATTTGCCCTGGTTTTGTGCGTACCCCTATTGTAGAAAAACAGATTCCCGAGCAGGCCAGGGAATTGGGTATTTCCGAAGAAGAAGTGGTTAAAAACGTGATGTTGGGCGGTACGGTAGATGGTGAATTTACCACTGCCGAAGATATTGCACAAACGGCCTTGTTCCTGGCCGCTTTCCCCAATAAAGCCTTAACCGGACAGTCCATCACCGTCAGCCACGGCTGGTTCATGCACTAATCAATTTATTTAACAGGAGCAAGCATTGGATTTGCCTTCTTATGAACGCATCGCCCTGGTGTTACAGGGCGGTGGCGCGCTTGGCGCCTATCAGGCCGGGGTTTATCAGGGTCTTTACGAGGCGGGTATCCAGCCCAATCATATTTCAGGAATTTCGATTGGCGCCCTTAATACGGCTGTCATCGCAGGTAATGCACCCGAACATAGGGTAGAAAAACTGCGTAAATTCTGGGAAACCATCTGCCAGCCAAATCTGGGTATTTCCATGCTGCCTTTTCTTGAACATGGTTTATTCAATTTGAATGACTGGTTCAAGGTGGGGTTAAGCAATTTATATGGCTTAAGTGCGATTGTTGACGGGCAGAACGGTTTTTACAAACCGCGCTTTCCGCCACCGCTCATGATGGGTAATGGCAATCCGGCTGAAGCCAGTTATTACGATACATCGGCGCTTAAAAGCACACTCGAGAAATTTTGCGACTTTGACCGCATGAACAGCAAAAAGTGTGACATGCATGTTTCGGTTGGTGCGGTTAATATCCGTAAAGGCAACTTTGTTTATTTTGATAATGAGTGCCATACTTTGCGCCCCGAACATTTCATTGCTTCCGGAGCATTGCCACCGGCCTTTGCGCCAGTGGAAATTGATGGTGATTATTACTGGGATGGCGGTATTGTATCGAATACACCGTTAACCTATGTCCTGGGTGCCAAACCCAGCAAAGATACACTGGTGTTTCAGGTTGATCTCTGGAGTGCCCGTGGCCATGTTCCGCAAAATATGGAACAGGTCAATGACAGGCAAAAAGAAATCCAGTATTCCAGCCGGACCCGTATGCTGACCGATTACTGGAAGCAGGTGCAGGAAATGCGGCATGTGATTGGTACCTTGCTGGAGTCCGTTCCTGCTGACAAGTTTCCAGACGATGGCCTGCTTGCCAGGGCCAAAGAGCTGGCGGACCGGCATAAATACAATGTGATTCAGCTTATTTATCGTGACCGTCCCTATGAGTCGCACAATAAAGATTACCAGTTTGGGCTGGCCACTATGAATGACCATTGGCAATCAGGCCTGCTTGATATCAGGGAAACCCTGGAACAGCCCAATTTCCTGGCAATGCCCGACAACGAGATTGGTTTTGTTTCGCATGATGTACACCGGGATGAGGTTTATGTGCCTAAGGCGGGTAAAACCAAATGAAATCTTTGCCTGCTAACCGAAGCTTGCCCTATTTACTGTTAAAGGTTCGTGAATCGCTTATGGTTCACTATCGGCCCATTTTGCATGCAGAAGGCCTGACTGACCAGCAATGGCGTGTTTTGCGTTCCCTGGGAGAATATGAGCCCCTGGAGCCCAACCAGCTGTCGGAATCATGCATGCTGCTGGGCCCCAGCCTGACACGTATGCTGGCCGGCATGGAGCAAAGCGGCCTGATCAGCCGCAGCCGTTCCCGGGAAGACCAGCGCAGGCAGGAAGTTTATTTAACCGAAAAGGGTCAAACCCTGCTTGCCAGGATAAAACCCCTGATAGAAAAGCAGCATATAGCGCTGGAAGAAAAAATCGGCAAGGCGCTGGTTGAGCGGATTTATGGTGATCTGGATCTGTTGCAAAAGCAGCTGCTGGAAGAGCAGCAGGCAAAGAAAAAAGACTCTCTTTAAAACCGGTTGATGCTTTTCTGTAACGCAAAAAAATGGCCCGCTTGAAAAAGCAGGCCATTTTCTGTTGCTGGCTTATGGATTAAGCAACAGCAGGGGCAATATAGTCAGGCTGGTTTTCAGGCGCAGCGGCCTGGAATGCGGGCATGGCGGTGCAGTGCTCATATACCTTCATGCAGCGTGGGTAAGCGCTGACATCGCAGTTCATGCGGATGGCATTGGCCAGTTGCGGGATCAGGCAGCAGTCGGCAAGCGTAGGGGCATCACCCACACAAAAATTGCCTGAGCCGGATTTTTCCAGCAATTCTTCAATACTTTGCAGGCCAGTGTCAATCCAGTGTGCGTACCAGGCCTGTTTTTGTTCATCGGTAACGCCAAGATCCTTGCTTAAGTATTTCAGGATACGCATATTGTTGACCGGGTGAATATCGCATGCTATGCCGTAGGCAATTTCCAGCACCCGTGCACGTTGCGCCGTGTCACCTGGAACCAGGCGGGGTTCAGGGTATTTTTGATCAAGGTAATCAATGATGGCCAGTGATTGACCGATTGAGCCTTCGGGAATATTGCTTAAGGCGGGTACCAGGGCAATTGGATTCAATTCGCGGAATGACGGCTCATTTTGCTCACCGACACGAATATTAATGCCTTCGGTTTCATACTTTACGCCTTTAAGCGCAAGTGCAATACGAACACGATATGAGGCAGAACTGTTGAAGAAGCTATAAAGTTTAGTCATTGTTTGTCTTTTTGATGGTTAATGCCGCTATGGCTGGTAAGAAGAACACCACCACGGTGGTGGGGTGGTGTCTTCCGCTTGTTATGTCTGGGATAGATTGAAAACGCTCTTTATGACGTTTTTACAGGGGATGCCACTATTGCCGGGCTAGCCTGCGTTTTTTTGTTCAGTGAGAACATATACAGCACGAAAATACATGTTGCGGTAATTAGTGACGGGAAAGCCAGGGCTTTGAAAATTGTGGTGAACTCATAGCCCCATGAAATCATGGTACCACCGGCAAATGCACCAAAAATGGCACCGCAACGACCGGCTGCATTGGCCCAGCTGACACCGGTTGCACGGCACTCGGTGGGGTACAGGATGGCAGACAGGGCATTGAACCCGACCTGTGAACCACTGACGCCAACACCCGCACCAAAGATGCCCAGAACCAGCAGGGGAATGTTATTGGTAGAGAAGCCAATCAGGGCAATAAAGGCGGCACCCAGGATATAGCTGGTAATCAGTACTTTATAAGGATTGCGTTTGTCCATCAGGCTGCCCAGATAAACGGCACCTACAGTACCGCCGATCTGGAAGGCAGCGGTAATCCAGGAAGCTTTTGCAAGATCCACACCAATACTGCCCAGCAGGGTAGGTACCCAGCTTGAGAACAGATAAATAATCAGGAAGCTCATGAAGAATGCCATCCAAAGTACTGCGGTGACCATGACCAGGCCCGGCTGGAACAGGGCGGTAACGGCGCTTTTACCGGTTTTTACTTCATCAAGCACAAATACGGTATTGGCGTATTTCCGGCCGGTTACTTTTTCCATGAAAGCGGCTACTTTTTCAGCCGGTTCATTGGAAATCACGCGATAACGGGGTGATTCATCCATAGCGAAGGCAAGGACAATGACCAATATCAGGGGCAGCACACCGCCCAGTACCAAAATACCATGCCAGTTGACCAGGTGCAGCAATTGTGCGGTTAATACGCCACCCAAAGCGGAGCCAAGGGTAAAGCCACAGAACATCAGGGTTACCAGGGCAGAACGGCGACGGCCAGGAAGAAACTCGGATGTCATGGTGATGGCGGTTGGCATGGCACCACCCAGGCCGATTCCGGTTAGAAAGCGTAAGGTAACCAGTGTTTCCAGGTTGGGTGAAAAGGCCGAGAGCAGGCTCATGATGCCAAAGAAGAAAACGCTGAAAATCAGGATTTTCTTGCGGCCCAGGCGGTCAGCCAGGGGGCCAAAAATAATGGCACCGATGGTCAGGCCGATCAGGCCGGAGATGAAAAGTGGTGTCAGTTGCGGTTTGCTTAAACCCCAGTCTTCTACAATGGCAGGCGCAATAAAACCGATTGCAGCGGTATCCAGCCCGTCAGTGGCCACAATCAGAAAACAAAGTAAGATGATTTTCCACTGAAAGCGGGAAAGGGGAGCATCATCAAGTGCTTTTTGAACACTTAATGATTGGGTAGATTTGGACATGAATTGTCTCCAGGAATGATACTGTCGGGTTTCGCATTTATGTGAGCCAACCCGGAACCATGGCAAAATAAGGTGTTTTTGCTTACATTGTTACTGTAATCTATTGTTGTATTGAAAATAAAATGGTATTTTTGGCTTTGTCATAATATTTTTGTTATGACAAAGCCAAAAAGTTAAAAATGATCCTTATTTGAAAAAGGGTAGTTTCATGAGCTGGATAGATAAACTTAAATTTCATCACCTGAAAACACTGGTTGCCCTGGCAGAACAGCATAACCTGACCCGGGTTGCCGAGCTCATGAATATTACCCAGCCTGCCCTGTCAAAATGGCTCTCTGGCCTGGAGGATGAAATTGGCATGCCTTTGTTTGAAAGACATAGCAAAGGTATCCGGCCTACGCCGGCCGGTTTGCTGGTGGTCAAGCATGCGCGTCGTCTGGTTAATGATATGGAGCGTTCCAGTAGGGATATTGAGCTTTACAAGGAAGGCATACAAGGTTCCCTGATTATTGGCAGTTCACCGGTTGCCACTGATGTCGTTTCAACGGCCGTACTGAATTTGCTTAAGGATTATCCGAACGTTCATGTCCGTATTATTGAAAATGTCATGACGCCTTTACTTGAACAGCTGGTGTCAAGCCATATTGATGCCGTCATTGGACGGGTGGGGGGAAGCGCGCTGCAACTGCCGTTGAATTATCATGTGCTGTATACCGAACCCATTTGCTTTGTGGCGCGGCCAGAACATCCGCTGGCGGGCCTGAGGGAAATTGACTGGCTGCAGTTATCAGATTACCACTGGATAGTATGGCCTACCGGTACCCCCATCAGAACCAGTATTGATAATGCCCTGGTTGATTTGGGCATGATGATGCCAGTCACACACATTGAATCAGGTTCCATGAGTGCTACCGTGCGTATGCTGCAGGACAGCGATATGGTGGGTATTCTGTCGCAGCGGCTGGCGGAAAGTTATGAGCGTGAAAAACAGCTTTCTATTTTGGCTTTGCCCAAGATAGAACAAAAAGGCAGTGTGGGTATTTTCTGGCGAAAAAATGAAATGCCGTCAGATGTGCTGGAGGCATTTCTGGGACATTTGCATGAGGCTGCCAGGTAAGAAGAGGCTGGTAAAGCTGGTTACCTGGCGTTGGCAAAGGTATCGCACTGGCTGATGTTGCCGCTTTGCAAACCACGCTGGAACCAGGTCATGCGCTGCTGTGAGGTGCCATGGGTAAAGGCGTCGGGAACCACATAGCCCTGTTGCTGTTTTTGCAGGCGGTCATCGCCGACGGCCGCCGCGGCATTAAGTGCTTCTTCAATATCGCCCGGTTCGATAATGTCTCCCTGGCGCTGCAGTTCATTGGCCCAGATGCCGGCCAGACAATCGGCCTGAAGTTCAGACAAGACTGAAATGGCATTGGCCTGGCGCTGATTGCCCTGGCTGCGGATTTTATCTACCTGGGCCAGAACCCCCAGACGGTTTTGCACATGATGGCCGATTTCATGGGCAATTACATAACCCTGCGCAAAGTCGCCATGGGCACCCAGGCGTTGGCCCATTTCACGGAAAAAAGACAGGTCCAGATACACTTTCTGGTCTGCCGGGCAGTAAAAAGGCCCCATGGCCGCCTGACCCAACCCACAGGCACTGCGGGTTGAACCGCTATACAGCACCAGCTTGGGTTCCGGGTAGGTGCCCCAGCCATTTTGCCGGAAGATCTTGCCCCAGGCATCTTCGGTTGTTTTCAATACCTTGGCCACAAATTTGCTTTCGCTGTCGCTTAAGGTCGCTGTGCTTTCTTGTGAGTAGGAGGTTTCTTCGTATTGGGCCGGAGAGCCGGAGCCCGTCATTTGCAGCAGCATGCTGGGATCAACCCCAAAATACATGGCAACCAGAATAAGGACAATGGTGCCAAGGCCAAATTTTTTGCCGCCACCACCGCCGCCGCCACGGCCGAACATACCACTGCCCAGGCGTCCGCCCAAACCTCCGCGGCTACCCCGGCGATCTTCAATATTTTTACTTTCGTCTGAACCGTCCAAGCGCATGGTTTTCTTCCTTAAAACTGGGTTTGCTTATTGTAAACAAAATCATTTCCATGGCATTTCATTTCCTGTAAATGATTGCAAATTCTGCATTGTGGCAGTTTTGCCGTGTATATGCATTCCATGCTCCTGCGTGGGAACGGATACTTCGGACTGAGGCGTTCTGTTAATTGACCGGAAAGCGCTTATATTAAGTAGCCTGCAAGAAAAAAACAGTCGCTCATGCTTAACCGGAAAGAAATCAACTTACCCTTAAGTGCGGAAGGCCCCATCATTCATGGTGGGGATGGATAGCACGGGGTCCGAAGGACACCGTTTGCTTGCACTCTTTTCTGTTTCAACTATACTAAACCCATGCAACGCCTTCAAGCCTACCGATTCGAACTGATGCCCAATGGCCAGCAGCAGCGCGCCATGCGCAGCTTTGCCGGTTCCTGTCGGTATGTGTATAACCGGGCATTGCACTTGCAGCAGGAACGGTATAAAGCGGGTGAAAAGAAACTGGGTTATGCCGGGTTGTGCAAGATACTCACAGAATGGAAAAAACAACCGGAAACCCATTGGTTGAATAACACCCCCAGCCAGGCTTTGCAACAGGCCTTGAAGGATCTGGAACGGGCCTACAAAAACTTCTTTGAAAAGCGGGCTAATTTTCCCCGTTTCAAGAAAAAAGGCCGTGCTGACAGTTTCCGTTATCCGCAAGGTATTCAGTTGGAGCAAGGCAACAGCCGTATTTTTCTACCCAAGCTGGGCTGGATACGCTATCGCAACAGCCAGAATGTTCAGGGCAAGGTCAAGAATGTCACCGTCAGCCAGTCAGCTGGCAAGTGGTTTGCCAGCATCCCCCCCTGTGTCAGGATAGTTGTCACCCTCCCATTTCAACTAAAACAGGCGGTAAAGGACACTCATCATGGCCCGTTATTCCCATGAACGTAAACAAGCGGTACTTAATAAATTACTCCCCCCTTA
>JAAYHN010000128.1 GCA_012735395.1 Alcaligenaceae bacterium
CCGTTACACTGCATAGAATACTTAAAATGAGATACGTCATGAAGTAGAAAAAATGAGAGATAAAAATCAGGCGTGGTTTGCCATCATGGGTTGCAGGTCAAGCCTTGCCATAAGCTGAAGGTCGCTTTGTTCTTGCGGGTTTTGGCTGGTGAGCAGCTTTTCTCCGTAGAACATAGAGTTAGCGCCCGCCAGAAAACACAATGCCTGAATGCCATCTTCCATTTGTTCGCGACCGGCAGACAGGCGTACATGCGCTTTGGGCATGGTAATGCGGGCAACCGCAATAGTACGTATGAACTCGAAGGGATCCAGGTTTTCGGTTTCGTACAGCGGGGTTCCTTTGATCTTGACCAGATTGTTCACGGGAACCGATTCAGGGTACGGGTTCAGGTTGGCCAGCTGGGCAATCAGGCCGGCACGCTCCTGGCGTGATTCACCCAGCCCCACAATACCGCCGCAGCATACATTCAAACCGGCATTGCGTACTTTTTGCAGGGTTTCAAGGCGGTCCTGATAGGTACGGGTGGTAATGATTTCACCATAAAACTCGGGGGATGTATCCAGATTGTGATTGTAGTAATCAAGGCCGGCCTCGCGAAGCTGTTCTGCCTGTCCATCCTGCAGCATGCCCAGGGTGACACAGGTTTCCATGCCCAGCTCTTTGACGGCACTAATCATTTTGGCAATTTCATCCAGCTGGTGTGGTTTGGGGTTGCGCCATGCCGCACCCATGCAAAAACGTTGGGAGCCGTTGTTTTTTGCGGTTTTTGCCGCCTTAATGACCTCGTCCAGTGGCATGAGTTTTTCTGCCTTGACTTCCGTGTTGTAACGGGCTGATTGCGGGCAATAAGAACAGTCTTCCGCGCAGCCACCGGTTTTAATGGAAAGCAGGCTGGAAAGCTGGATTTCGTTGGGTTTGTGATATTTACGGTGTACCTGTTGGGCCTGATACAGCAAATCCATAAAGGGCAGTTCAAACAGGCTGACTATCGATGTAATATTCCATAATGGAGTATGATGGGAAGTGGTTTGTTGTGTTAATGTATCCATTTGCGTTTGTTCGCTTAAGGTAAGGGAAGAATGTGTACATCGTAAAGTTGTAAAGATAAACATGCAACAATCAAAAAAATGTCACTTTCGTGATTTTAATGTTATTTTAACGTAAATTAAGTGATTTTAAGGGTCGGTTAGCGCTTTTGTTGGGTGTCAAATTTGGCCCGGAAAATTCCGGTAATTTGTATTTCTGTTTGTGAAACATGTCGCTTAAAGACTATTCGCGTCGCCTGACTGGGAAAATAAGAACTAAAGATGCCAACTCGTCCCTGGCTTATTTTTTGACTTTTATCGCTGGAGCAATCAATGCGGGTGGCTTCCTGGCCATTGGGCAATACACTTCGCATATGTCAGGAATCGTTTCCGGTATGGCCGATTCCCTGGCTTTGTGGCAATGGTCTATCGTGCTTTCCGGTTTGGGGGCACTAATGGCATTTATTGCGGGTGCGGCAACAACTGCGCTTATTATCAATTGGGCAAGACATAGTTATTTGCAAAGTGAATATGCCTTGCCCATTTTGCTTGAGGCTCTTATGCTGATTGTGTTTGGGGCGCTTGACGGTATGCAGTGGTATTACGACTGGCTCTGGACATCGGTAACGGTAGCCGTATTGTGCTATATCATGGGTTTGCAAAATGCCATCATGACCAAAATGTCCCGTTCAGAGTTTCGCACCACCCATGTAACAGGCATGGTGACTGATATCGGCATAGAACTGGGCAAGCTGTTTTACTGGAACCGCAGTCATGATGACCCAAAAAAACCACCGGTTAAAAGCGACAGGGCGAAGCTGTTTTTGCTAAGCAAGCTGGTTTGCCTATTTTTTTTGGGGGGCTTGATTGGGGCTTTCGGGTTCAAGCATTTGGGTTTTACCTTTACGGTTTTCCTGGCATCCATTCTGGTTCTGGTGGCCAGTGCGCCCGTGCTGGATGACCTGCACGCGGCCAAAGTTCTGCTGAAGCGTCGTCGCCGTACCAGTCAGGCCCATGAGCCTACCAGGCAGCCCGACTAAAGGAGCAGGCGTGTCTTTGTTTCCTCAGGCGTTTCATGGTTATCTTTATGCCCTTTGGACTTTATACATTATTTCCATTGGGGTGTGGATACTTCTGCAGAAAAGATCACCAGTCTCAACCCTGACCTGGATTCTCACGCTCAGTTTTATTCCGGTTCTGGGGTTTTTTATCTATTATTTGTTTGGCCCCAAAAAAATAATCAGGCACCGGCTTAGCCGGCGCAGCAGCCGCCTGATTGTTGAGCGTAATTACGCACTTTGGAACCGGTTTGTTCAACACGATGGTTTACCGGAAGAATATCAGTCAATGGCCCGGCTCGTTTTTAATACGACCAACATCCCCCTGTGTCATTCCCTTGATTACCGCCTGTTGTCTGGCGGAGAGCAAACTTATGATGCGATTTTTGATGCCATTCGCAAGGCCAGGAAATATATTCTGCTGGAATATTATATTTTTGAAACAGACCAGACCGGTACGGCCCTGCGTGATTTGCTAACGGAAAAAGTAAAAGAAGGGGTGAGGGTTTATCTTCTGATCGATGCCCTGGGTTCACCTTTGTTAACCCGGCGGTTTATGAATGGGTTTATTGAAGCGGGTGGGCATCTTGATTTTTTTCATAATATAACCTGGCGCCGGCTGTTTTCTTTGGTTAATTTCCGCAATCACCGGAAAATCGTGGTTTGTGATGGCGTGATCGGTTTTACTGGTGGTGTCAATATTACCGATACACAGGATTTACGCAGAAACCCGAATGCTTTCCATGACGTGCATATTCAGGTCAGTGGGCCTGTGGTTGCCTGGCTTGAAAGTATTTTTATGGAAGACTGGCATTATTCCACCGGTGACCTGTCTTTGCTCAGGGAGCTGAAAAAAATAACCAGAAAGGCGGATAATATTGAGTTTATTGCGTCTGAACAGTCAAAAACCTATCGGATTCAGGTTATTCCATCCGGGCCTGATTCCGACTATGCCCCCATTTTGCGCATAATGGTTTCAGCGATGTATCGCGCACGTCAGTGTATTTATCTTACGACGCCTTATTTTGTGCCTGATGAGGCCTCCTTGTTTGCCCTTACGTCCGCCGCCCTGAGAGGGGTGGATGTACGCCTGCTGGTGCCGCAACGCAGCGATAATCTGGTGGTAACGCTGGCAACCCAGTCCTGGTATGAAGACCTGATCAGGGCTGGTGTCAGGGTATTTGAATATACCCCCCGCATGCTGCATACCAAAACCCTGGTCATTGATAAAGATCTTTCTTTCATTGGCAGTGCCAATTTTGATTACCGGAGTTTTTTCCTTAACTTTGAAATATCGGTGCTTTGTTATGAGCCCGAGGCGAATAGCTTGCTGGCGCAGGAGTTTCAGGAAACACTGCTCTCGGCCAGGGAAGTCGTACTTACAAAACAGGGTTTTGCTTACCGCCTGCTAACATCCACGGCACGCCTGTTTTCCCCATTGCTTTGAATTTTTTTAAAGGGTTTTTATGTCTGAGAGTCATCTTGTTGAAGTGCTGAAAGAAAGCCGGCCTGTTTTTGCGGGGAATGTCGTTCGCTTAATGGTGGATACGGTTGAACTGCCCAATGGCAGGCAGGCAACCCGTGAAGTGGTCAGGCATTGTGGTGCCGTCTGTGTGCTGGCGGTGAATGATGAAGATAAAGTGGTGCTGGTTAAACAGTTTCGCCACCCGATAGCGGATGTGCTGCTGGAAATCCCGGCAGGAAAACTGGATGTTGAAGGTGAGGCGCCCGAATTGTGCGCTTTTCGCGAACTGGCCGAAGAAACGCCCTATACCGCCCAATCCATGACCTTAGTGCAAAAATTTTATACCGCACCCGGGTTTTGTGATGAGTTGATGTACCTTTATGAGGCAGGCGGGATCGCCCCAAACAGTGCGCTGGATACCGATGAAGACGAGTTTGTGCAAACGGTTTTGTTAAGCAAAGATGAAGTCAGGCAGGCCATCAGGAACCAAACCATCCAGGACGCCAAAACACTGATTGCCCTGCAGGGCTGGCTGTTGGGTTAAGGGCTGGCATTTGGAAAAGGTAGAATATAAATGGAATTACAGGAATTGCGCTCGTTTATCAGGGGTTTGCCCAAGGCAGAGCTGCATTTGCATATAGAAGGCACGCTGGAAGCCGACATGATTTTTGCCTTTGCGCAACGCAATCAGGTCCCGTTGCCTTATGCCAGTATTGAAGACTTAAAAAATGCTTACCAATTTACGGATTTGCAATCATTTCTTGACCTGTATTATGCGGGTGCCGCGGTTTTGCAAACCGAGCAGGATTTTTATGAGATGACCTGGGCATACCTGGAGAAAGCGGCAGCGGATGGTGTGGTGCATGCGGAAATCATGTTTGACCCGCAAACGCATACTGGCAGGGGGATACCCATGGAAACCGTATTTGCCGGTATTGCCGGTGCTTTACGGCAGGCAAAGCCGGGGCTGGGCATAAGCGGTAGCCTGATTTTAAGTTTCCTGCGCCATTTAAGTGAAGAAAATGCCTTTGCGACACTGGAGCAGGCTTTGCCCTTGCGGGAAGCGTACAGGGATGTCTGGCTGTCAATCGGGCTTGATTCTTCCGAAAAAGGCAATCCCCCCGAGAAGTTTGAAAGGGTTTTCAGGCGTTGTAAAGAATTGGGCTTCAGGCTGGTGGCGCATGCCGGAGAAGAGGGGCCGGCTTCTTATGTGCGTGATGCGCTGGATTTGCTGGGGGCCGAGCGGATTGACCATGGCGTGCGTAGCGAGGAAGACCCTGCATTAATGCAGCGTTTGCAGCAAGAGCAGGTTCCCTTGACCGTATGCCCATTATCAAATCTCAAGCTCTGTGTGGTGGGTGATTTGAAAGAACACAACCTGAAACGCCTGCTTGAGCAGGGCATTTGTGTCACCATCAACTCTGATGAGCCGGCTTATTTTGGCGGTTATATACTGGATAACTACGTTGCCACGGCCCAGGCCCTGGGTTTGTCTAAAGAGCAGCTGGTGCAGCTTGCCGCCAATAGCATGGCGGCGCGTTTTTGAGTGAGTGTATGCATTCCCTCGCAGAGCATGGAACGGGGAACAATGTGAAATGTGGAGCGTGTAAACGAGTCTAATTGGGCACTGGCAGTTTGGTTGTTGAGTTTAACGAGTCAAGACCTGCTTGCCAGAATCTTAACATGTTGCTTCCTACCTGCTTTGAAAACCCGGGTTGCTGCTGGCAGTAAATATTCAGCTCCTGTGCTGCCTGGAAAATGCCATTTTCTATCTCTGCCAGTATTTCTTTAATACGTTCGGGTAATAGGCCACAATGACGTAAACCGAACTGCTCTATTTTTTTTCTGTTGGGGTAGCGTTTGCTGCCGTCAAGTGTTAAGGCCAGCATGTCATTGGATATATAGGCATTGCTGGTACAAAGATCAAAAGTGGGTGATAGCCATATTTCAGGTTCATCCGGGTTTATATCGCTTTCGTCGTAAAGCACGGAAAAATTTTTAAGATGTGCGTCACCATTGCGAATAACGCAGTTAAAGGCAATGGAACGGAATAGCTTTTCCATATCCTTATTTCGATAATCGGGGGAAACGAATGTGGAAAGCGTTTTCATGACTCTTTCATAAGAAAGACTGTATTTCTCCTTTGATGTTAAACCATTTAAAACACAAAAATCTTCAATCCCCAACAATGGGGAGCTTAAGGGCAGTGAAACGGCTTTTCTGTCAAAGCGTGAAATAACAAGGATTTGTCCGCCTTTAAGCAGTCGTGAGTCGGGCGTATCTATATGGGAAAGGCGAGCCGCCCGCAGGCAGTAAAACTCATTGGCTGCCAGCCATGGCGTTTCTTTACCCGAGGTTTTGATGATACTGCCAGAGGTTTTAAAGGTAGCCTTGAGATCCTGTCCAGGGGCCTGTTCATCGCTTAGCTTTTTGATGGTTTGCTCATCAATCTCAACCAGCGCCTTGGGTTGTACACCGGCAATACCCGAAACATCTGCCGTTTGGCTGTATAACTGCCAAAGCAGGTTTTCGGTGTCTTCACATTCTATCAGGGACTGGAGATCAAGATTGGAACTGGTTTTTTTTGCCACGCCGCCAAAGGTGACGCGACCTATCATGGTTTGGCCTACGATGGCTAATAGTGTTAGCTCGTTAAATGAGCTGATTACTTTTGCATATTTATTTATCAGGAAAGAGCGTAACCCGCCTTCTGGCAAGTTCATGTCAAAAATCGGATGCAAAGAATCTTCATGATAATGAAAATAGGGTGCCGTCCTGACGGGCATGGTCAGTGATACGAAATCCGCATTTTTTGTTTGCGGGTAATACTGGAATGCATAACCAAGCGCTTGTTTTTCAATAATACCAACCGGTTTGTTATTAACAAAAACCTCAAGACTCACCGAGGCTTGTGAAAGTTCTTGTGCTGAAATAGAAAATGAATGTGTCATGGCCAAGCCTTAAATACGCTGTTTTCTGCCAGTTAGCTTTTCCAGTTCCGCCTGTTTTTCCTGGGCTCTTTGTGCTTGCAGTTCATCCAGGGTAGGGCGATGGGTACGGATTTTACCGGCGTGCAGTTCAAGGCCAAGCGCACCCAGTATGGCCATGACTTTGCGAATGCCCAGATCGGATACCTGGCCCAGTTCCAGTTGGGTGATGGTGCGACGGCTGACCCCCACTTTTTTGGCCAGCATTTCTTGCGTCAGGCCAAGTTCTTTGCGGTTTGAGCGGATTAAATCACCAATGTCAAATAAATCCATCTTATTAAATAGAAAAGAGAAATATATATCACATTATATTCTTTTAACTTAAAAAAGCAAAATATATTTCTCTTTTTCTGGTTCCCGGTTTCTGGATCCCATACTCCCCTGTGAACTGACCCCAAA
>JAAYHN010000129.1 GCA_012735395.1 Alcaligenaceae bacterium
CCTACCCGGTTGAGTCACTCAGGGAGATGTATCGCGTTGCCGAACAGCTGCGTAAATTGATGTCCGATCATGACAACAAATGGGTCTTGCTAAAAGGCGGCCACCTTCCGGGCAATGACACTGTTGATTTGCTGCACGATGGCGACAAAATGATTGAGTTGCCCGGCCAACGCATCGAAACTAAAAACACGCATGGCACCGGCTGCACCCTGTCTGCCGCAATTTGCGCCCTGTTGCCGCAGCTCAAGGACATTCCCGAAGCAACCCGGCAAGCCAAGGAGTACCTGGTGGCCGCGATTACCCAGGCAGACCGCTTAACGGTGGGCAGCGGCCATGGCCCTGTACAACATTTTCATAAATGGTGGTAGGGTTTACGACAAAACCAGACCGATCTTAGTACAATAGGTCACATACTTCATTTGAATTATTAACAAGATAGCCAATATGAACGCCCCAACTTCTTTAATTGAACAAAGCCGCTTTAACATGGTAGAGCAGCAAATCCGTCCAGCCAATGTCCTGGATCCGCTAGTCCTGGATACCCTGCTGAAATTGCCGCGTGAGCGTTTTGTTCCTGCCCGCTATCAGAACCTGGCTTTTTCCGACCTTGAAATCCCGCTGGAGGTCAATGGTATTGATACGCACGAAACCATGCTTGCCCCCAAAACCGAAGCCCGTCTGGCCCAGGATCTTCAATTGAAGCCCGATGACTCAGCCCTTGAAATTGGCACAGGCTCGGGTTATCAGGCCGCATTGCTAAGCCAGTTGTGCTCCCAGGTTGTCAGCGTTGAAATTGATACGCATATTGCCGCATTTGCCACAGAAAACCTGCAGCGCGAAAAAATCACCAATGTTAAAGTGGAAATTGGTGACGGTCGTGCCGGCTGGGGTTCTGCCGAATACAACGCAATTCTGGTAACCGGTTCTTTGCCCAACATACCCGATTCACTTAAATACCAGCTTACCATCGGTGGCCGCCTGGTTGCCATTGTCGGGCAGGCTCCTGTCATGACGGCCGTACGCATTACCCGCAGCAGTGCCGCCTCCTTTGAAACCGAATCCCTGTTTGAAACCTGTATCAAGCCATTGCGTGGCACTACGGTTTCACATTTTAAATTCTAATTTCAATGGCTAACCCACTTCCCTGATTTTACTAACCAGGGAAGTGGTGGAACGCTCAAACTCAAAAGGTATGGCAATCGCCTTACCCCCCCAGCTTTTTACCTTTGCCGTTTCCGGCAACGTTTCCATATCATAATCGCCACCTTTCACAATAAGGTCGGGCTTTAGCTGGCAAATCAGCTCAAGCGGGGTATCTTCCGTAAAACAGGTAACCGCCGTAACGCTGGACAGCGCCGCCAATAACGCAGCACGATCTTCCATACTGTTAAGCGGGCGATCGGGTGCCTTGCCCAGCCGCCTCACCGACTCATCGGTGTTAACCGCCACAATCAGGGTGGCGCCCAGCTGGGCTGCCTCATCAAGATAACTGACATGCCCCCGGTGCAAAATATCAAATACCCCGTTGGTAAACACCAATGGACGCTGAAACTCACCATTTTCTGCCGCTTTAACGCATTGCTCGCGGCTTAATATTTTTTTCTCGAAACGAAGGCCCATTTTATAAGATCCACTTAATTGAACAGACCGGCATTGACTGCCAGCCACAAGAAAAGAAACGCATTCAGGGCCAGCACGATACCCACCACCGTAAGTACCCTTTTGGTTTTCAGCTGGGTCTTGTTAAGTGCCTCCAGTTGCGCTGTCATGGCGGGCAGGGAATGGTCCCTGGCCAGATTTGCATGAACCAGGCGCGGCAACTCGGGAATCAGGTGCGACCATTGCGGTGCCTCATGCTTGATCCGTTCAATTAACCCTTTAGGACCAATACGGTTCCACATCCATTTTTCAAGGAAAGGCTTGGCCGTTTTCCATAAATCAAGGTCTGGATCAAGCTCCCTGCCCATCCCTTCAACATTCAGTAATGTTTTTTGCAACAAAACCAGTTGGGGCTGGATTTCAACATTGAAACGGCGCGAGGTCTGGAACAGGCGCATCAGGACCTGGCCCAGGGAAATCTCGGACAGGGGACGGTCAAAATGCGGTTCACACACAGCGCGTACAGCGGCCTCAAGCTCTTCTTCGCGGGTTGTGGCCGGTACCCAGCCCGACTCTATATGCAACTGGGCGACCCGACGGTAATCCCGCTGGAAAAAAGCCAGGAAATTCTGGGCAAGATAGTTTTTATCAAACTCGGACAGGGAGCCGACAATCCCGAAATCCAGGGCGATATAACGCCCCAA
This sequence comes from Alcaligenaceae bacterium, assembly GCA_012735395.1. Taxonomy (GTDB): domain Bacteria; phylum Pseudomonadota; class Gammaproteobacteria; order Burkholderiales; family Burkholderiaceae_B; genus Advenella. The sequence goes on from JAAYHN010000129.1 coordinate 2,304, forward strand.
GGTTGCCGGCTGCCCGGACACCAGGATATTGCCCGGGTGCATATCTGCATGAAAAAAACCATCTTCAAATACCTGTGTGAAGAAAATTTCCACACCCATCCGTGCCAGCTTTTTGATATCGACGCCCTGGTTTCGCAGCCGGTCGGTCTGGCTGACCGATATACCGTCCATCCATTCCATAGTAAAAACCGTTTTTGATGTCAGCTTCCAGATCACTTCCGGAACCATAATCAGGCGGCTGCGTTCCGGACTCCGGGTAAAGTTACGCCGTAACTGGCTGCAATTGGCCGCTTCTACCTGCAAATCAAGTTCGTCATGCAGATATTTGTCAAATTCGGCCACGACCTCCTGCGGCTTAAGGCGACGCCCGTCGGGCAACAGTTTTTGTACCAGACCGGCAAAAACGCGCATGATGGCCAGATCTTTTTCTATGACGTCAAGCATGCCCGGGCGCAGCACCTTAACCGCGACCACTTTGCCATCGTGCAGCACGGCCTTGTGAACCTGGGCAACCGAGGCTGATGCCACGGGAACAGGATCAAAACTGGCAAACAACTCATTGGGATGTTTGCCAAAAGCCTTAGTAATGCATTGTATGGACAGCTCTGAAGCAAAAGGAGGCACCCTGTCTTGCAGGGCGGACAGTTCATCGGCAATGTCCAGGGGAACCAGATCACGACGGGTGGAAAGTACCTGGCCGAATTTCACAAAAATAGGCCCCAGGGATTCCAGTGCCAAACGCAGGCGCTCACCACGCGGTTTATTATATTTACGGCCCAAGCGTACCACTTTCAGCAACCGGGTGGCGACCGGGTGCCGGATGCCACTTAAAACCAGTTCATCCAGCCCATAACGGATGGAAATAAGAATAATTCGGATAAGGCGGAAAAAAGTCACAATCATGATTGGCTCCGGGCACTTTCTTTATTTTTCAGTGCCTGAAGCCTGTTTTGCAAGTCGTCCAGCCTCTGCCCTGTTTGTGCAAGCTGTACTTGAAAATGATCATGTGCCGGGCGGGATACCAGTATATCCGCTTCCTCTGAAAGATATTCACTGAAATTTTCAGCACTGCGCAGCACAAATTCTTGCCCGTTTTTCTGGATGAAACCAATACCGGATATAAACCGTTTGGCCAGCACCGGCCCCATCATGCGAGTCAGGTCGTGTTCGAGGTCCCAGCGCAAATCCCGGGCCAGATCGGCAACCAGCTGCGCCAGGCCGGCATCTCCCTCCAGGTGCAACAATGAAGACAATTGCTGTGGATTGGCACGGTTTCGCACGGCTTCGGGTAACTCGGCCAGCCTGTTTTCAGGCAGGGAAAGCGTCACATTGGGAACGATGGCTGAATCTGCCATACCCAGCGTTCCGTCATGATGCAAGGTATATAAAAATGAAAACCGGACAATATTGATACGTACTGTTTTACCTGCGTGTGCGGCAATTTTATCCTTGGCCCAGGGTTCACGGTTTAATAAGGCATTAAGTAATTTAACGGAAACCTGATTGGGATGAAAAAAAGATGGGAACATGTAAAGCGTCCGGCAGAAAATAACAGTTTGGCAAATACCCTTAGTTTACCCGTTTTTCTCATGGCATATATCATAAACAAATACAGGCACCACGATGGATGCCTGTATTTGTTATTTACACTTGCTCATGCACAATCAACATGAGCAACCCTGACAAAACGTGGATCAGGAACCGTATTCAATTGGAATTTGCTGAATACCGGCCAGGAGCCAGCCACCCTGACCGGGTTTGTACAGGTTCCAGACTTCTTCAAAACGGAAAGCGGCCGTATTGGCTTCTTCGCGCAACATGCCTGAAAAACGCACGCTGGCCAGATGACCGTCACTGACTTCCTCTATACCCAGCAATTCTGCATTAAGCAAAACAACTTCTGTTTCGCTTTGGCCGGCACGCTCGGTAATTTGAGGCGTAAGCTCGGCAATCAGATCATCGGTAAGATATTCTTTAAGGGCGGGAATATCACCCTTGTCCCAAATACCCTGGATCGCAATAAACTGTTTTTTTGCATTCTGCAGGAAAGCCGGTGTGTCAAAGTCACCCGGCACAAACCAGGTTTTATCTACATTGGGGTTTGCTGCCGCCTCTACCTGCGGTGCCGCAGCGGCTGCTACCGGTGCAGAAGCAGGCATGGCCGGTTTCTGGCCGAATAAGGGCTGGGTATTATTTTGACGGTTCATGGTATTGCTGTTACCCGCCCCCTGCATGGCAGGACTGGCTCCGCGCAAACGACGCACAATAAACATGATAGCGAAAATAACCAGGCCAATCAGGATGGCGCTGGAAAGAAACTCAAGGAATGCACCGCCCAGCCCCATGCTGGACAATAAGGCGGCGATACCCAAACCGGCCGCTATACCGGCAATCGGGCCCAGAAAACGGGAAAACCCGCTTTTTTGTGCCGCTGCGGCAGTACCCGCAGTAGCGGCAGAATTATTTGCCGCAGAACGCTGGGTTGTATTGCTGGCAGCAGGTGCCGGTGTAGCCGCACGTTTTTGTGCCACATTGGTAGACTGGCGACCAAAACTGCTACCGCCGCCCATTCGACGGGCCTCGGCATCGTAAGAAACGGTCAGCATGGCGGAAGTGGAAACCACCACCAGTGCTGCAGCCAGAAATTTCGACCATTTTTTAGCCATTAAAACAAGCTCCTTGTATATATTCGGGTCTGAATAATTCAAATATTCAGACGGATTTCCTTATCTTACAAAAAGCTGAATGCTTTAACAAGCAAAAAAAACACCGTTTCGCATCTTATTGTTTCAAAAACCTACAAAATCACGAAAAAAGCCGCGTGATCAAAGCTTGATCCCTTCGTGAAGGGCAGCGATACCTGCGGTTAAGTTGAAGTATTTAACACGGTCAAAGCCAACATCACGCATCATGCCGGCAAGTGTTTCCTGATCGGGGTGCATGCGGATGGATTCAGCCAGGTAGCGATAGCTGTCTTCGTCATTGGCAATTTTCTTGCCCAACCAGGGCAATATATTAAATGAATACCAGTCATAGGCCGGCTCAAGTGGCTTGTAAACCCGGGAAAACTCAAGAACCAGCAACTTGCCCCCCGGCTTAATGACCCGGTACATTTCAGCCAGCGCCTTGTCTTTATGGGTCATGTTACGCAAACCGAAAGCCACACTCACGCAATCAAAGTAGTTATCGGGAAATGGCAGGAATTCGGCATCACAGACCATGGTGGGCAGTACCACCCCCTTGTCAATAAGACGATCCCGGCCAACACTGAGCATGGAACTGTTAATGTCTGTGTGCCAGACCTCTCCGGTTTCCCCTGCTTTTTTACCAAACGCCAGCGCAAGGTCTCCGGTACCGCCGGCAATGTCCAGCACTTTCATGCCTTCACGAATATTGGCCCGGCCAATCGTGAAGACTTTCCAGACACGATGCAGCCCTACCGACATAAAGTCATTCATGACATCGTAACGTGAGGCGACCGAATGGAAAACCTCTGCCACCTTGCCCGCTTTTTCGGTTTCATTGACGGTTTTAAAACCGAAATGGGTCGTTGGGTTTTCGCTATTTTCTGCTGTGCTATCAGGTTTCATACAATAATCTTTCAAACGTGGGCGATTTGTCACAAACATGACATAATTAGGCAATACCATATTGATAATACAAATATAGCATTTCAACATTGGTACAAATTTAAATTTTACTTCATTATGGCAAGCACAATACTCGTAGTAGAAGACGAACCAGCAATTCAGGAACTTATTTCCGTCAATCTGTCTTTTGCAGGGCATAAAGTCTTACGCGCACTTGATGCTGAACAGGCAAAAATACTGATTAACGCGGAGCTCCCCGATCTGATCCTGCTTGATTGGATGCTACCTGGTGCATCAGGCCTTACTCTTGCCAGAAGTTTGCGTTCCAACGAGCGCACCAAAGAAATTCCAATTATCATGTTAACGGCCAAAAGTGCCGAAGAAGATAAAGTTGAAGGTCTTGAAAGCGGTGCCGATGACTATATTACCAAACCATTCTCTCCAAAAGAGCTAATGGCACGCATCAAGGCTGTTTTACGCCGTCGCGCACCACAGCTGACCGATGATGAAATTGAAATCGCCGGCCTGAAACTGGATCCGGTTTCCCATAGAATCACCGGCAATGGCAGCAATCTGCCATTGGGTCCTACCGAGTTCCGCCTGCTTCACTTTTTCATGACCCACCCTGAACGCGTTTTTACCCGTGGACAGCTGCTGGACCAGGTATGGGGAGACCATGTTTTCCTTGAAGAAAGAACCGTTGATGTACACATCCGTCGTCTGCGCAAAGCACTTGAGCCGACCGAGCATCATAATTTGATTGAAACCGTACGTGGCAGCGGCTACCGCTTCACCACACGACTTCCTGCCTAGCCAGGCCCCAAAGACATAATAAGTACATCGTTCTTGCGATAAACTTACCCCAACCCGATAAAACAGACCGCTGGTCTGTTTTTTTCCCTTAACCGACACGTTTTTGGCCTCAGGGCCTGGTGGTTCAATCATGAGATGGATAAAACCTTTGTTATTTCTTTGCTTTGCCGTTTTGCTAAGCATAGGCATTCAAACTCTGGCTCATGATTATTGGGGTATTTTTACATTGACGGCAATTTTTGCCCTTTATTACTACCGGCAAAGCAAACACTTCGAACTCACCGCCAAATGGGCGCTACAACCCGAAAACCCGCCCCCTCCCGACCTGGGCAAGTTTGACGACATTGTCACCCCCATTTACAAATCAATACGCTTCAGAAGCAACGAGCTAAACGCTTTCAAACATTTAACCCACAGCGTACTTTCCGCTGCCCAGGCTTTACCCGCAGCAGCCGTAACGCTTGACCAGAATTTCCATATTGAATGGTGCAATAATCTTGCCGAAAAAATGCTGGGCCTGAATTTTGAGCAAGATAAAGGCTATAACATTTTCAATCTGATCCGTTTACCCGAGTTTTTTGAATATGCCCAACAGGGAAACTGGGAAAAGCCCTTTATTACCCATCTTGAATCAGACGGCCAGATCCGCTGCCTGAAGTTTGAACTGACCCAATACTCGGAAGAGGGTATTCTCCTGCTTTGCCTGGATATTACCCAGCTCGAAAAACTGCGCACGACCCAGCAAGACTTTGTCGCCAATGTGTCACACGAAATCCGTACTCCCCTGACCGTTCTGATCGGCTTTCTGGAAACACTGCAAGACCTGCCGCCCGAGGCTGTTTCAGCCGAACAGCGCAAGCAATATGAAACGCTCATGCATGAGCAGGCCCAGCGCATGCTGGCCATTGTGGCCGATTTACTCACGCTTTCCACACTGGAGTCCACCCAGGCCAGCGGGGGTCAAAAACTGGTGCTCGCACAGTTAATTGAATCGGCCGGACAGCAGGCCCATTCCCTGTCAAAAGGCATGCATAAATTTATTTTCCATATTGATGAAAAGCTGGCTATCCACGCCCAGCAAACCGAAATTGCATCGGCCATCAGCAACCTCATGACCAATGCCGTCCGCTATACACCGGCCAATGGCACCATTACCGTAAACTGGCAAAAAGATGATAAAGGCAACGCGGTATTCAGCGTCCAGGACACCGGCCTGGGAATCGCCCCCCAGGATATTACACGCGTTACCGAGCGTTTTTACCGGGTCGATAAAAGCCGTTCACGCGCCTCAGGCGGAACCGGCCTTGGCCTGGCTATTACAAAACATATTGTTATACGGCATAATGCAAAGCTGGTAATAGACAGCGAAATTGGCAAGGGCAGTACATTTCGTATTATTTTCCCTGCCGAAAGCATTATTGATGATTCAAAAACCACTTCAAGCAAAAAACTGGCGGTTCACGCCTGAAGGTGACCAATGCCTTATTATCCGCTTTGATAACACCTTAGCTGAAACAGACATTAACCGGCTATGCCTGCAAACCGCGCAAAGCATAGCCAATGCCAAGCTGCCCGGCATTATGGATATTGTGCCCGCCTTCAATTGTGTTGGCATTCACTATCATGCTCCGGCATGGGAAACCGCCCCATACCAAACACTTTGCCAAACCCTGGACGCCCTGCTTGGTAATAAACAGGACACCACGACAGCCATAAACTCAAAACACATTGAGATTCCGGTTTGTTATGACCCTGAGTTGGGTATTGATCTTGATTTTGTGGCACAGTATTGCCAATGCACACCAGAACAATTGATTGAATGGCACACGGGTACACCCGTGCGCGTTTTTATGCTGGGGTTCGCTCCCGGTTTGCCCTATATGGGCATGCTGCATGAAAAACTGGATATTCCCCGGCTTGCCACCCCCCGCAGCCGCGTACCCGCCGGCTCGGTTGCCATTGCCAACCGGCAAACCATTATTTACCCCAATAGCTCACCGGGTGGCTGGCATATTATTGGCAGAACACCCGTCGCTTTATTCAACCCCAGCCAGCCCCCCTATGCCCTACTGGCGCCTGGTGATACCGTACAATTCAAGGCAATCAGTACAGAAACCTTTCAAAGCATGCTGCAAAACAATGAGTATCCAAGTACTTAATCCGGGCGTTTTATCCACCTTCCAGGATAAGGGCCGCCATCATTTTCAGGCAATTGGGGTATCTGTTTGTGGTGCCATGAATCAGAGCGCCCTGCAGCTGGCCAATTTACTGGTGGGCAACCCACCCACCGAAGCCACCCTGGAAATCAGCCTAACCGGCCCCCGTTTAAGGTTTGAACAAGATGCCTGCATCGCCCTGAGCGGCTCCATGGCAGACGTTTTTATAGAAACAGAACAAATTCCCATAAACCGCCCCTGCCTGATTCGGGCCGGGCAAACACTGCATTTCAGGCAAAGCCACAACTTGCCCATGGCACGCATTTATCTGGCCGTTCATGGCGGTTTTTCGCTGCCTGCGGTCATGGGCAGCCATAGCACCGACCTGAAAACCGGCATGGGGGGTTACCTTGGCCGGGCGTTGCAAAAACGGGACACTATTCACATAAGAAAACCGCTGGCCCCTGCCTGCCGGCAAACCCTGGGCAATTTTTTCAGGGAACTGGGCATTTACCTGCCGGCCAGTCTGGGACTGCAGAAAAAAAACCGTATCCGTATTCTTGAAGGCCACCACTGGGAACATTTCAGCACCAAGTCACAAGAGAAACTGTTAAACAGCACCTTCACCATCAGCCCGCAATCCGAACGCATGGGCTATCGGCTGCAGGGGCATGAACTGGCCTTAAAAGAGCCTCTGCAAATCCTGTCCGAACCCACGGCTTTCGGCTCGGTTCAGGTTCCTCCGGATGGCAACCCGATTATTCTGATGGCAGACCGGCAAACCACCGGCGGTTATCCAAAAATTGCCAATGTCATTTCAGCCGACCTGCCTGTTCTTGCACAATACCTGCCTGGCGAAGAAATCTGTTTTGACATGACAACACTGTGTGAGGCACAAAACCTGCTTTTGCAAAGGGAAAAAAAATTTCAAGACCTGCTCGCGCAGCTGGCGCCTGTTGCCACGCGACTGGCCCAATGTTACCTTTGTGAAAAAGGAGCTTCCAAGTGAAAAAAATTGATATTAACTGCGATATGGGTGAAAGCTACGGTGCCTGGGTAATGGGTAATGATGAAGCCATCATGCCGTATATCACCTCGGCCAATATCGCCTGCGGGTTTCATGCCGGTGATGCCCATACCATGCGTAAAACCGTTGCCAGTGCCATCCACCACAAGGTTAAGATTGGCGCCCACCCCGGCCTGAATGACTTGCCCGGTTTTGGCCGTCGCCCCTTTCCCGTTTCACCCGAACAGGTCTATGACATGGTAGTGGTGCAAATAGGCGCACTGGCTGCCGTGGCCAAATCACAGGGAACCCGCCTTCATCATGTCAAGGCGCATGGCGCACTTTACAATATGGCCGCCAACAACCCCGCCCTGGCCCGCGCGATTGCCCAGGCCGTTCTTGACCTTGACGGCTCACTTACCCTGTATGCCCTGGCCAACAGCACCCAGGCAGACATAGCCCGGGAAATGGGGCTGCAGGTTGCGCATGAGGTTTTTGCCGACCGCAGCTATCAGGACGATGGTACCCTTACCCCCCGTCATATGCCGGGCGCCTGTATCAGCGATATCAACCAGGCCATTGAGCAGATCCTGTGCATGCTGGCAGAAGGCTATGTCATTACCACAAGCGGCAAGAAACTGCCCATCCTGGCCAATACCATATGCCTGCATGGTGACCAGCCCAATGCCTTGGCGTTTGCCCGCCAGATTCATGCGGCATTAAAAAAGCAAGGGCTGATATAGCCCTTGCCTTAAAACCAATACACCAGGTTTAAACGTTTATACCAATACCCGTTCAATACCGCCATTATTGGCTTTATGAACGTAATCGGCCATCCAGTTTTCACCCAGCATATGTTTGGCCATTTCCACCACGATGTAGTCGGCCTCGATGCTGATATCCCCCTGATAGCGGGTCAACCCCTGCAAACAGGACGGACAGGAGGTTAACAGTTTCACTTCACCCCCGAAGCCGTCCGCCCGGATGGCTGCCGTATTCTTGCGCAGCTCTTCTTCCTTGCGATAACGGATTTGGGTGGAAATATCGGGGCGGCTGACAGCCAGCGTACCCGACTCACCACAGCAGCGATCCGCCTTGATGGTGGTATCACCCACCAGGGATTTCACGGTTTTCATTGGATCCTGCAATTTCATGGGCGTATGACAGGGGTCATGATACATATAGCGCTGACCGCTGGCACCTTCCAGCTTGATCCCTTTTTCAAGCAGGTATTCGTGAATATCAATCAGGCGACAGCCCGGAAAGATTTTGTCAAATTCGTAGCCCGCGAGCTGGTCATAACAGGTACCACAGCTAACCACCACCGTTTTAATATCAAGATAATTCAGCGTGGTTGCCATACGGTGGAACAGGACCCGGTTATCGGTAATGATTTGCTCGGCCTTGTCGTATTGCCCGTTACCACGCTGCGGGTAACCGCAGCATAAATAACCGGGAGGCAATACGGTTTGCACCCCGGCTTCCCATAGCATGGCCTGGGTTGCCAGACCCACCTGTGAAAACAGGCGTTCGGAACCACAGCCCGGGAAGTAAAACACCGCTTCGGTATCGGCGCTGGTGCTTTTTGGATCACGGATAATAGGAACATAGTTCCTGTCTTCAATATCCAGCAGTTTACGGGCACTTTGTTTTGGCAAACCACCCGGCATTTTCTTGTTCACAAAGTGAATAATCTCTTCTTTTAAAGAAGCCCGCCCAATAGAAGCCGGTGGGTGTGCGGTTTGTTTGCCGGCCACCTTGCCAAGTACCTGGTTACCCAAGCGTTGCGCCTTATAACCCACATCCATGACTTTACGGGTTACGTTAATGGTGGTTGGATTGGTTGCGTTCAGGAAGAACATCGCTGCCGTTTTGCCCGGACGCACGGATTGCTTGCCCATGCGGTTCAAGACCGCCCGCATATTCATGCTGACATCCCCAAAATCGATATCGACCGGACAGGGGTTATAGCACTTATGACACAAGGTACAGTGTTCTGCCACATCTTCAAACTCGGACCAATGCTTCAGGCTGATACCGCGACGGGTCTGTTCTTCATACAGGAAGGCTTCCACCAGCAGGGAAGTGGCCAGAATCTTGTTACGTGGTGAATACAGCAGGTTGGCGCGCGGCACGTGCGTGGCACAGACCGGCTTGCATTTGCCACAACGCAGGCAGTCTTTGATAGAGCTTGAAATGGCGCCAATATCACTTTGCTGCATGATCAGGGACTCATGGCCCAGCAGGTTAAAACTGGGTGTCCAGGCATTGCGCAGATCGGCCCCGGCAAACAGCTTGCCCGCATTAAAACGCCCTTCAGGGTCAATTTCCTGTTTGTATTGACGGAACGGCGCCAGTTCGGCTTCGGTTAAAAACTCAAGTTTGGTAAGGCCAATACCGTGTTCACCGGAAATCACGCCATTCAGGTCACGGGCAATTTGCATAATACGCACCACCGCCTCATTGGCCTCACGCAGCATGTCGTAGTTGTCGGAGTTGACGGGAATATTCGTGTGAACGTTGCCATCACCCGCATGCATATGCAACGCCACAAAAACCCGCCCTTTCAGGACGCGGTCATGGATTTTCTGCATCTCGGTTAAGACGGCCGCCCTGTCTGCACCGGAAAAAATGGTTTCCATTTTGGCCAGGATTTCCTTCTTCCAGGAAATACGGATGCTACGGTCTTGCAGTACGGCAAAAATGGTGCAATCGGGTTGGATTTCCAGCCGTTTTTTCAGGTCTTCAAGCAACTCGCCCACGCCCAGCAAAGACAGTTTTTCAAGACTGTCTTTAAGTGGCTCGTCCATGTGCGTCAGCAGCCACTCCCAGCGGGCACCGGTCAAGGCCAGCAAGTCATGGGCTTCTTCAATGCGGCTGCCAATCACTTCTTCACGTGTCAGCTCTTCATCGAGATAGTCTTCCGATTTGTGAATGGGCAGTTCCGTTTTAAGGAAAGCATCAAGTTCATCAACCAGCTTGAGCTTGTTTTTTGTAGACAGCTCGATATTGATACGCTCGATTTCTTCGGTATATTCGCCCATGCGATCCAGCGGGATCACCACGTCTTCATTGATTTTGAAAGCGTTGGTATGACGGGCAATCGCTGCCGTACGGGCGCGGTCTGCCCAGAATTTTTTACGGCCTTCGGCACTGACGGCAACAAACCCTTCGCCACTGCGGCCATTGGCCAGACGCACCACTTCGCTGGCGGCGCTGGCAACGGCATTTTCATCATCGCCAACAATATCACCAATTAACACCATTTTGGGGAAAGCGTCGCGCTTGCTTTTGGTGGCATACCCCACTGCCCGCAAATAGCGCTCATCGAGGTGCTCAAGGCCTGCCAGAATGGCTCCCATTTGGCGGCCATCGGTATCCAGATAGTTTTTAACTTCAACAATTGAAGGCACCGCGTCTTTGGCCTGGCCAAAAAACTCAAGACAAACCGTACGGGTATGCCTGGGCATGCGATGCAAGACCCAGCGGGCCGATGTGATCAGGCCGTCACAGCCTTCTTTCTGGACGCCTGGCAAACCCGCCAGGAATTTATCAGTGACATCTTTACCCAGACCGACTTTACGGAAAACACGGCCTTCAATATCAATGATTCTGGTACGCAATTCTTTTTTGCCTGGCGCATAACGGCCATCAAACCATTTCACCTCGAAACGGACCTGTTCGGCATCATGGATTTTACCCATATTGTGCTCAAGGCGGGTGACTTCCAGCCAGTTGCCATCCGGGTCTACCATGCGCCACCAGGCCAGGTTATCAAGGGCAGTACCCCACAACACCGCTTTTTTACCGCCGGCATTCACGGCTACGTTGCCGCCAATACAGGAGGCTTCGGCTGAGGTTGGATCAACTGCAAAAACAAAGCCTGCCGCTTCTGCCGCCTCGGATACCCGCTTGGTAACCACCCCGGCACCACTTAAAATGGTAGCCACGGGTTCGGTCAGGCCCGGCAGCACCTGCTGCTCTACCGCTGACAGGGCATCCAGCTTTTCTGTGTTGATAACCACCGAGCGCCAGGACAGCGGGATGGCACCACCGGTATAGCCGGTACCGCCCCCCCGTGGGATAATGGTTAACTTCAATTCAATACAGGCGCGCACCAGCGCAGCCATTTCAAGCTCGGAATCGGGTGTCAGGACCACAAAGGGATATTCGACACGCCAGTCGGTGGCATCGGTGACATGGGAAACCCGCGACAGGCCATCAAACTTGATGTTGTCTTTATGCGTTAATTTACCAATTTCCTGCATGACTTCCGCACGCAATATTTCAGTATTTTCGAACTCTGCCTCGAACTCGATCACGGCTTTATGTGCCCGTCGCAAAAGTTCCTGGACTTTACCGTCACTTTCCGGGTTGGCCGGTTCACGCCTGCGGTTGATTTCTGTCAGGCGATGGTTCAGGGCCTCTATTAACTGGCCGCGACGTTTCGGATTAGACAGCAGGTCATCCTGAAGATAAGGGTTACGCCTGACTACCCAGATGTCCCCCAGAACTTCATAGAGCATCCGGGCCGAACGTCCGGTTTTACGCACGCCCCTGAGATCCGACAATAACGCCCAGGCATCGGCCCCCAACAGGCGGCTGACCACTTCCTTGTCGGAAAAAGAAGTATAGTTATAGGGTATCTCACGCAAACGCTGGGCCGGATTGGCTTGTTCTGCATCTGATAAAATCTGGGTATTGATAGGTGCGTTCATACTAAATGACAGGTAATTTGAGTTTATCCGGGGAATCTATTATTTTACGCAAAGATAGCGAATTTTATGTACATAAGCCCCGTTTCTCTTAAAACAGCCGCAATAAAATACCCGTCATGAGCACATAACGAACAAATTTGCCAATAGCCATATAAATAATACAGTGATGCAGCTTGAATTTCATCCATCCGGCAACACTGCATAAAGGGTCTCCCACAATAGGCAACCAGGAAAACAGCAAGGCAACCGGCCCCATTTTCCTGAGATAGGCCACCATTCTCCTGAAATGGATACCCCCCACTTTTTGTTGCTTTTTACGTTTTTCCTGTGTAAGGCTTGTACCCTCTTGCGCCTGATGGGTTTTCTTCCAGTGTTCAACCCCTTTCCTTGCCCAGAAACCCATGTAATAAGACACGATGCCACCCAGCGTATTACCGGCAGTAGCCACAAAAACGGCAGGCCAGAACATGTCGGGTGACAACTTCAGATAGGCAAAAACAGCTGGCTCCGAGCCCAGGGGCAACAAGGTTGCCGAAACCAGCGCAATAATAAAAATTGCGGGTAAACCCACCGCAGGCAGCGCCATAACATGCAACAGCCATTGCACACCACCCATTACTTCATTTTCCATACTATTTATTTACAACCCGCATTAATTTTAATGAATATATCCCGTTACAAATCCGCACAAACCGCGATTTGCTATGTTAATCTGTATTTTATTATTTTGACCCCCTTAACCTACCCTCATGTCCACAGATTATCTAAAACGTATTTTGACATCAAAAGTTTATGATGTCGCAACAGAAACCCCATTAGAACCGGCAAAACTGCTTTCCGCACGTATCCAGAATACAATTTTACTCAAGCGCGAAGATACCCAGTCCGTATTCAGCTTTAAAATCCGGGGGGCCTATAACAAAATGGCCAACCTGTCAGAAGAAGCGCGCTCACACGGTGTTATCTGTGCTTCAGCCGGAAACCATGCACAGGGGGTGGCACTTTCTGCCAAACGCCTGGGGTGCCGGGCCGTTATTGCCATGCCCACTTCCACACCCAAAGTAAAAATAGATGCCGTCAAGCGTTTGGGTGGAGAAGTTGTTTTACACGGAGACAGCTTTACCGATGCCTATGAGCATGCGCTAATTCTGGAAAAGGAACAAAACCTGACCTTCGTGCATCCCTTTGATGACCCTTACGTGATTGCCGGGCAAGGCACCATTGCCATGGAAATGCTGCACCAGCATCCGGGCCCGCTGGATGCCGTGTTTGTGGCGATTGGTGGCGGTGGCCTGATTGCCGGTGTCGCAAGCTATATTAAACAGTTGCGGCCTGAAATAAAAATTATTGGTGTCCAAACGGCTGATTCCGACGCCATGATTCGCAGCGTCAAGGCAGGCAGGCGCATTTCACTGCCCGATGTCGGCCTGTTCTCTGACGGCACAGCCGTCAAGCAGGTTGGGCTGGAAACCTTCCGCTTAACCAAAGAGTACGTTGATGACTTCATTACGGTAGATACCGACGCCATTTGCGCTGCCCTTAAAGACGTGTTCCAGGACACCCGCAGCGTACTTGAACCTGCCGGTGCTCTGGCACTGGCTGGTGCAAAACGCTATATTGCCGAACACAAATGGAAAAACAAAACCGTCGCCGTCATTACTTCGGGTGCCAACATGAACTTTGACCGCTTGCGTTTTGTCGCAGAGCGGGCCGATGTCGGTGAAGCCAAAGAGGCTATTTTTGCGGTTTCCATGCCCGAAGTCAAAGGCAGCTTCAAACAGTTATGTACGGCCCTGGGCGAGCGTCATGTCACTGAATTCAACTACCGTATTTCAGATGCCGACAAAGCCCATGTATTTGTAGGTGTACAAATAAGCTCACTGGAAGAAGCCGAAAAAGTGGCCAATCGCCTGCGTCGCAAGAAGTTTGACGTACTCGACTTAACGGCCGATGATCTGGCCAAATCCCACCTGCGTTATATGGTTGGCGGGCACTCCAGCCTGGCCAACAACGAAGTTTTGTACCGTTTTGAATTCCCCGAGCGCCCGGGTGCCCTGATGCAATTCCTCAATACCATGAGCCCCGACTGGAATATCAGCCTGTTCCATTACCGCAACCAGGGTGGCGATTATGGTCGTGTACTGGTTGGAATCCAGGTACCGCCATCCGACAAAAAAGCGTTTAAGGAATTCCTGTCTACGATAGGCTATCCGTTTGTGAAAGAAAGCGATAACCCGGCCTACAAGCTGTTTCTTTGAGGCCAGTATGCACTCCCCACGCTGGAGCTGGAGCTTGAGAGTGCGTTATGCCTGCCATACGTCAAACTTGCCAAAAGCGGAATGATTGTTCAGGTGCAGCGACTTCGGCGCGCAGCGGCGTCGGAGCAAACCTGAACAATCATTCCGCTTCCATAGAAGAAACCGGATAAACCTGTATGCCTTCGTACTTTTTACAGCCAATAAAACTCAGAACTTGCAAACGGTAAAAACCGGCAAACCGTTTTCCCTTATCGCGTTTGACCCACCCAGATCGGGCAAATCTATAATGGCAGCCGCCTCTATGACATTAGCCCCAAGCCGCTGCAACAAACGGCTGGCCGCCACCATGGTACCGCCCGTGGCAATCAGGTCATCTACCAATAATACACGCTGCCCCGGCA
>JAAYHN010000130.1 GCA_012735395.1 Alcaligenaceae bacterium
GCGGCAACAGGGCGCAAATTGCGGCAGACAGGGTGCAGCCGGTGCCATGCGTGTTTTTGGTTTCGATACGCTGGCCGGGCAATTCAATCATTTTGTCGCCATCGTGCAGTAAATCAACAGTGTCATTGCCAGGCAGGTGACCGCCTTTTAGCAAGACCCATTTGTTGTCATGACCGGACATCAATTTACGCAGCTGTTCGGCAACACGATACATTTCCCTGAGTGACTCAACCGGGTAGGTACCCAGTAAAACGCCCGCTTCGGGAAGGTTTGGCGTAATCATGGTAGACTGGGGAAGCAGGTTTTCCTTAAGCGCATGTATGGCTTTCTTTTCAAGTAATACATCCCCGCTTTTGGCAACCATGACAGGGTCCAGCACAATATATTCAGGTTTGAATTGCACCAGTTTTTCGGTAACGGTCAGTGTTGCGTTTTCATGCCCAAGCATGCCTATTTTAACGGCATCTATTTTAACATCGGCAAAAAGCGTATCCAGTTGCAGTTTGATAAACTCGGGCGTAATCGCCTGTACCCCCGTCACACCACGGGTGTTTTGTGCGGTTAGTGCGGCAACAACGGCGCAGGCGTAAGTGCCCAGTGCGCTCATTGTTTTAACATCGGCAAGAATGCCGGCGCCACCCGAAGGATCCATACCGGCAATAGTAAGCGTATTGTGAATCAAGTCAAACCCATTATTTTGAAAAACCAGCTGTAATAATAGCGCAAATAATCAATCAGGCTGTAACGGGTCATTCATAAACCTGGTATTTTTGGGTTTTTTGTATCGTTATAAGGGATAAGGTTTGGCTATTCTTGAAGGAAATTGTGAAAATATGAGAATACATAAACAAAAAAAAGACAAAATTGAAAAATCAGACATGGCGAATCAAGTCCGTCGGGCAGAACTGGGTGATACCTTGTTGGGTGACACTGAGCTTGAAACCCGTTTCTTGAATGTGGAAGACCGGGTGCTTTCACGTATTGACGCCCAGGCTGCGGTTATTACCGATACCTTAAACACAGGGGAGCCTGTGTCCAGGTCGGCCCGGGCCCGGCAATTGCTTGAAAGTATGTCGCCCGATGACCGCAAGGCAGTGCGTAGCCTGCTTAAAGAAGAGCAGGAAAAAGCCAGGCAGAAAAAAGGAAACAATGCTGACACGGCTTTGGTAGAAAACTGGCAGGAAGAGGGCGTGTATCCCTACCGTAACCTGTTGTCACGGCGCCGTTATGAGTTTGAAAAATACAATCTCCAGGTGGAGTTGTTGAAATTGCAGTCATGGGTAAAGGAAACGGGGCAGCGCGTCGTGATTCTTTTTGAGGGCCGTGATGCCGCAGGTAAAGGGGGCACCATCAAGCGTTTTATGGAGCACCTTAACCCGCGCCATGCCCGTGTGGTTGCCTTGCAAAAACCAACCGAGCAAGAGTCGGGGCAATGGTATTTCCAGCGCTATGTACAGCATTTGCCCACCCGGGGTGAAATCGTGCTGTTTGACCGTTCCTGGTATAACCGGGCCGGGGTAGAGAAAGTCATGGGCTTCTGTACCGATGCCGAATATACCGAGTTCATGCGCCAGGCGCCCGAGTTTGAGCATAACCTGGTCCGAAGCGGGATTGCGCTGATTAAATTCTGGTTCTCGGTGAGCCGGGATGAGCAAAAACGACGGTTTACCGAGCGCGAAATCCATCCGCTGAAGCAGTGGAAACTGTCACCGATAGACAAGGCTTCACAAGACAAATGGGATGATTACACGCGCGCCAAAGAAGCCATGTTTTTTTATACGGATACCAGTGATGCCCCATGGACTGTGGTCAAGTCCAATTGCAAAAAACGGGCCCGGCTTAATGCCATGCGTGTCGTGCTGCAGAAGTTCAGGTATGAAGGCAAAGACGAGCAGAAAATTGCAAAAATTGATCCGCTTATTGTGGGTCGTTCAAACGTGATTTATGAAGAAGGCGAGAACGTATTCGTTGAGCAAACCTGATGCTTGCCGATTTGTGATGCCCAGTGACAGGCAAGCCTAGTCTTGCCTGATAAGCTGTTCAGCCCTGCTCTGAATTGATTTTAAAATGGTTTTAAACTGTTCCTGTTCGGTTTTTTCCAGGCCTTCAAGCAAAAATTGGTTGCGGGCTATCATGCTGGGCGCAATATCCTGGTAAACAGAGCGGCCTTTGGGGGTGACGGAAATAATCAGGTTGCGTTTGTCCTGTTCATCAACCGTTCGCTCAAGCAATTGTTTTTCTTCAAGCCGGGCAATGGCACGGCTGACCTGCATTTTATCCAGGTTGGCATGATGGGCAATATCGGTGGCCCGCATTTTCTTTTCCTGGTTAATGGCTACCAGCACCCGCCAGTCGTCGCGCATCAGGCCATGACGGCTTTCATAGGCAGAGGCGATGGACTGGCTGATGGTTTCAGACAGCACATTGATTTGATAGGGCAGGAAGTCTTCCAGGTTCAGATTCATATGACGCTGCAAAATTTGATTATGGTAACGTTTGTTATTAAGTAAATAATACTAAAAAAAATAATTTTTTCAAGAAATCATTGATTTTTATTAAAAATAATTGACATGGATTATAAAAAGCGGTTTAATAGTAACCAGCGTTACTAATATTCTGTGTAAAACTATATTTAATCTTATCGAGGCAAATACGATGGCTATTAAAAAATTTCATCACGTGGCATACCGCTGTAACGACGCAAAAGAAACGGTTCTTTGGTATAAAGAGCACCTGGATATGGATTTTGTTCTGGCAATCGCAGAAGACCAGGTGCCTTCAACCAAAGCCCCCGATCCATACATGCATATATTCCTGAATGCGGGTGGTGGTAATATCCTGGCATTTTTTGAGTTGCCCAATTCTCCTAAAATGGATCGTGACCAGAATACGCCTGACTGGGTTCAGCATATTGCCCTGGAAGTCGGCTCCATGCAGGAACTGGAAGAAGCCAAAGAACGCCTGGAGTCCAAGGGTATCCCGGTTATTGGCATCACAGACCACGTTATTTTTAAATCCATTTACTTCCGTGACCCTAATGGCCATCGCCTGGAACTGGCTGTGCCTACGGCAACAGATGAAATGAATCGCAAACTTGATGAAGTTAAATGGGATATGCTTAATGAATGGGCAGAAACCAAAAAAGCGCCCAAGCATGCGGCCTGGTTGCACCAGCCTGAATTTGATAAACAATAATTTTGTTTAATTGCAAGCTGCCGTTTGCCTGAGCAGGCTTATGGCACAAGGTATAAAATGGCTAATGGCGTACCGGGGTATCACTCCGGTGCGCCATTAGCCGTTTTAACGGCGGGATTGTACTCACTGTACTTACTGTATGAATAAGGTGCGGGCATCCTGGAAACGCTGGGCAAAATAACGGCTGTTCAGGGAGTCAATCCGGACTTTGCCATTATTCCTGCTGGAAGGGGCGTGTACGAATTGATCATTGCCTATATAAATGCCCATATGGGTATAAGCACCCGATGTATTAAAAAAAACCAGGTCCCCTTTTTTCAGGGATGATTTGGGTACCGGTCTGCTTACTTTGGCAATTTGTGAGGTTTGGCGTGGCAAACTGACATGGGTGGTTTTGTTAAATACATAATTCACGAAGCCACTGCAATCAAAACCCTCTTTTGGGTGCTGCCCGCCGTAACGATATGGGGTACCAATATATGACAGGGCATTTTTCAAAACAGGCTGGCGCTTGGATGCCTTGATACTGGTATACCTGGACTCTGATTGTGGGGGGCTGCTGGCGCAGCCGGCAAGCAATGCGGAACAAAACAGGACAGCACATAAGGATCGTACATGCATGGCAGCACCTTTGGTGAAAAAGCGTGCTTATAGTATTACAGGCAATACACGGACGATAAAGCCTTTAACAGGAATAAATGTGTTTTTTTACTTGAATATGGTTTAAAAACAACCGATTACAGCATTATTTAAGTGTAATACGTTACGATCCGCTTGCCATCCAGGTGATGGATATTGAAGGTGGTATTGAAAATATCGCCAAGTACTTCAGGGCAAATGATGTCTTCGGGTGTGCCTTTTGTATGCACACGGCCGTCTTTCATGGCAATAATATAATCGGAATAGGCCGACGCGAAGTTGATATCGTGCAAGACCACCACCACGGTTTTGCCCAGGTCCCGGGCGGCATGTTGCAGGATTTTCATCATATCAACAGAGTGACGCACGTCCAGGTTATTCAGGGGTTCATCGAAAAGGACATAATCGGTCCCCTGGCACAATACCATGGCTACAAAAGCACGCTGGCGCTGCCCGCCCGACAGTTCATCAAGGAAACGGTTGGCATAAATCTCAAGGTCCAGGTGCTTGATGGCCTGCTCAATGTGTACTTGGTCTTCTGGGGTCAGGCGTCCTTTGGAATAGGGGAAACGTCCGAAACTGATCAGCTCACGTACCGTGAGCCGGGCGGCAATATGGTTGTCCTGGCGCAGGATGGACAGGCGACGGGCCAGTTCATTGCTATTGGTTTTGGTAATGTCCAGGCCGTCAACGGTGATGGTGCCGGAACTCATGGGCATCAGCCTGGCTATCATGGACAGCAGGGTGGATTTCCCGGCGCCATTGGTGCCAATGATGGAAGTGATGCCGCCACGGGGCAAGGTAAGGGAGACATTGTCTACAACAACGTTATTGCCGTAGGCTCTGCTGACATTGGAAATTTCGATCATCGCATGGCCTTTTTTAAAACAAGAACAATGAAGACCACACCACCGAGGAACTCAATCACGATGGATAGTGCAGTATTGAAAGCGAACAGCCGTTCAAGCAGGGTTTGACCGCCCACCAGGCAGATGATTCCAAGCAGGATGGCAATTGGCAGAATATAACGGTGCCGGCTGGTACCGGCAATAGCATGGGCAAGACTGGCAATCAGCAGGCCGAAAAAGGTAATGGGGCCAACCAGGGCGGTTGATACCGAAACCAGCATGGCAACCACAATCAGAATGGTTGCGACAGTCGCCTTGTACGGAACCCCCAGACTGATGGCAGCGGGACGTCCAAGGGCGATGACATCAAGGTAAGGCATGATTTTCAGTCCAATCAGCGAGGCGAGGCCCACGATAAGTAACGATATGCCAAGAAGGGTCTGGTCGATAGAGTTGAAGCTGGCAAAAAAAGTATCCTGCAGTACAAGAAATTCGTTTGGGTCAAGCATGCGTTGCATCAGGCTTGAGAGGCTGCGAAAAAAAACACCGCAAACAATACCCACCAGAACCAGCAGGTGCAAGCTGCGGTTGCCGCTCATAAACAACCATTGGAATAAAATACCGGAAAAGACCGTCATAACCACAACTTCAAGCAGGTATTGCAGGCGTGGGTCGGTGCTGCTCAGTGCCTGGGCGCTGAAGAAAAACACAATAACAGTCTGGATCAGGATATAAAGCGCATCGAACCCCATGATTGAGGGTGTCAGGATGCGGTTGGCGGTTACCGTCTGGAACAGGATGGTGGAGACCGCGATGGCATAGGCGACTAAAACCAGGGCCAAGACTTTAGTGGCCCGAAAGGGCAGGATAAATGCCCAGTTTTTGTGGGCACCAATCAGCATGAAACAGGCAATGGCGATCAATGCCATGATTGACAGGGTGGTCAGAACACGTACGGGACGCCTGTTTGCGGATTGGGTAAATGAGGGCTGCGAAGCCGCAGGCCTGGAAACAGCGGGCAGCTCAGCTTGCGTCATAAGGCTTTCTCAGGAGTAGATAGATAAAGATGGCGCTGCCAACAACGCCTACCACGACACTGATCGGGATCTCATAGGGAGCCCGTACCACCCGGCCAAAGATATCACAGGCCAGTACAAACGAGGCACCGCCAATGGCAACCCAGGGTACCGAGCGGCGCATATTGTCGCCCATAATAAGGCTGACCACATTGGGTACGATAAGCCCCAGAAACGGCACCATGCCGGCCGTGACAACGACACAGGCCGTGACCACTGACACAATGATCATGCCCAATGACACGACGGCATTGTAATTCAGGCCAAGGCTGGTGGTCAGGTTCTGGCCCAGTCCGACTACAGTGAAACGGTCGGCGGTAATCCAGGCCAGAACCATGCCAACGAAACCCACCCATAATAATTCATAGCGTCCGCGCAGAATGCCGGAAAAATCACCCATGGACCAGGCCAGCATGGAGGCCAGCAGATCAAAACGATAGGCAAAAAACGTGGTGACTGCGCCGATCACCCCCCCCAGCATGATGCCAATCAGTGGCACCAATAATGGGTCGCGTAACGGTACCAGGCGAAGAATGCGCAGGAAAAGGGCCGTGCCGGCCAGGGCGAAAATGGCAGCAACCAGCATTTTCGCCAGAATCGGCCAACCGGGCGCCAGAATCGTGACGGCCAGAAAGCCCAGGCTGGCAGACTCTACCGTACCGATGGTGGAGGGTTCGACAAAACGGTTGCGGACGACCATCTGCATGACCAGGCCAGCAATAGCCATTGACGCGCCGGCTAAAATGACCGCGAGCGTGCGGGGAATACGGCTGGCAAGAAGTACCTGCATTGGCCTGCCTTCAGCACCAGAGGACAGAAGCGAAGAGATGGAGACATCGCTCACACCAATAAAAAGAGAGGTGACTGCCAGTCCGAACAGACCGGCAACACCTAATAATAAAAATCGCAAATGTCGAAATGTTTGTGGCTGGGCCGGAGTATGGGTATCCGGGGAATTTCTATGCATTGAAACGTGGGTAATAATTACTGTTTGGCAGTTTTAATTGCGCTCATTACGGCATCTGTCAGGTTCATGACGCTGGTATAGCCATGCATGACCAGATAAGATTCCAGCGGGTTAAGGTAAACAACCTGGTCTTTTTTCCAGGCCGTGGTTTGGCTCACCAGCTCGTTGTCGAGCAGTTTTTTGGCCGCGCCACCGCCACCTGTACCGGCATCACGGTCAATCACAAACAGCCAGTCAGGGTTATGTTCCAGGAGAAACTCAAAAGAAATGGTATCACCACCGTGGAAACGGTCATCAATACCTTCAAGTACGGGTTTGAAGCCGGCCTCGGTAAAGATCCAGCCAACCCGTGATTTAGGACCATAAATACCCAGTTTGCCGGCATTGGTGACCAGTACGACAGCCGTGCTGTCATTCTCGGCAGTCAGGCTGCGTAACTCGTTGAATTTTGCGTCCAGGGCCGCATTCATTTCAGCGGCCCGTGCCTGCTTGCCAAAAATCTCGCCCAATGTGGTGATGTTTTTCTGGATATTGGGCAGGAACTCCTGGTTATTGACGGTCAGGTTGATGGTAGGCAGAATGCGGGACAGTTCTTTATACTTGGCAGCAGAACGCGAGGCTACAATCATTAAATCGGCATTGGCACCGGCAATGGTTTCGTAGTCGGGTTCCTGCATGACACCGGTTTTAATGTAGCTGTCGGCAGTATATTTTTTGAGGTAGTCGGGGTAAAGGTTGGCATTGCTGATGTTACCGGTCATGTCAACGCCCAGCGCATCCAGGATATCAATAATGGCCATGTCCTGTACCAAAACACGTTTTGGGGTGTCTTTCAGGACAGTTTCCCCTTGAGCATGCTTGACGGTGATTTCCTGGGCGAATGCGACTGATGCAGAAACGCTCCAGGCCAATACGGCACCAACAAGTGCGCCTGCTATTTTTTTACCACGACTGCTTTTGATCATGATTGTTTCTCTATGTTTCTTTGAGATATAAGATTGATAACGTTTTAAAAACGGTCATTCAACCGATA
>JAAYHN010000012.1 GCA_012735395.1 Alcaligenaceae bacterium
AAATTTAAAATCATTGATGCAGTATCAAAACCAGGGTGGCGTTTTGCGCCATCCTTTAAAAATCAGCCCTGTCGTGCTGTTTTTGAGCAGATTCAAAATAAATTGATATTAGTCGCTAACTAAAGGCTTAAAGATATGATAAACAAAATTTGTGGCAGTGTGGAAGAGGCTGTCGCGGACGTATTTGACGGTGCTACCGTTTTAATTGGTGGTTTTGGTGGGGCGGGCCATCCTACCGAATTGATTCATGCCCTGATAGACCAGGGCGCCCGGGACCTGACCGTTGTCAATAACAATGCGGGTAACTTTGAAACCGGTCTGGCAGCTTTGATTAAGGCGGATCGTGTTCGCAAAATTATCTGCTCATTCCCGAAATCATCCAACTCCAATGTATTCAACGAAAAATACAAAGCGGGAAAGATTGAGCTGGAATGTGTGCCACAGGGTACGATTGCCGAGCGCCTGCACGCAGCCGGTGCCGGTCTGGGTGGTTTTTATACCCGTACCAGCTATGGTACCGACTTGGCCAAAGGCAAGGAAACCCGCGAAATCAATGGTCAGCACTACGTGTTTGAATACCCCATTCATGGTGACTTTGCTTTTGTGCTGGCAGAAAAGGGGGATCGCTGGGGTAATCTGGTGTACCGCAAGGCAGCCCGCAACTTTGGCCCGGTCATGTGTCAGGCGGCCAAAAAAACCATTGTTCAGGTCAAGCAAATTGTAGAGCTGGGTGAACTGGACCCCGAAAACATCGTTACCCCGGGTATTTTTGTTCAACGTGTGGTTCAGGTTGAAAACCCCCATATTTCAAGCTAAGGGAAAGAGTAAAATGGAAAAAATCACTCGCGAGCAAATGGCTGAACGTCTGGCAAAAGATATTACGCCAGGCAGTTACGTAAACCTGGGTATTGGTATCCCCGTACTGGTGGCCAATTACCTTGATCCCAAAGATGAAATTCTGCTGCATAGCGAAAACGGTATTCTGGGCATGGGGCCCAATCCCTCTGAAGGCGAAGAAGATTTCGAGCTGATTAACGCCGGCAAGCAGCCGGTTACCCTGTTAACAGGCGGTTCTTTCTTTCATCACGTTGATTCGTTTGCCATTATGCGTGGCGGTCACCTGGATTTAAGTATCATGGGTGGCATGCAGGTTGCCGCCAATGGTGATCTGGCCAACTGGTCACTGGGACGTGCCGGTGAGCCACCTGCAGTGGGCGGTGCGATGGATCTGGCTGTGGGTGCCAAAAAAGTGTATATCCTGATGGATCACAACTCCAAAGACGGTTCTCCCAAAATCCTTGAAAAATGTACGCTTCCCGTCACAGGTCTGGGTGTGGTAAGCCGTGTTTATACCGATATCGCCGTGCTGGAAATCACGCCTGAAGGGGTCAAAGTCATTGAAAAACTGGTAGATATCAGTGATGAAGACTTGCAGGCCCGTACCGGCGCCAAACTCATTTTCTAACCGTTTTTATTTTTTCTCTTTTTTCTGGAAATCAGCAAAATGACTAATGCTTATATTTGTGATGCCATCCGTACCCCCATTGGACGTTACGGCGGTGCTTTGTCTACCGTGCGTACCGATGACCTGGCTGCCTTGCCTATCAAGGCGCTGGTAGAGCGTAACCCTTCAGTCAACTGGGCTGAACTTGACGATATTATTTACGGTTGTGCCAACCAGGCGGGTGAAGATAACCGTAACGTTGCCCGTATGGCTGGTTTGCTGGCCGGTTTGCCGGTAGAAGTACCTGGCGCAACAATTAACCGCTTGTGTGCATCCAGTCTTGATGCCATTGGTACAGCCGCACGCGCCATTAAGTCCGGTGAAGTTGACCTGATGATTGCCGGTGGCGTTGAAAGTATGTCACGTGCGCCTTTTGTGATGGGCAAAGCCGAAACCGCTTTCTCGCGTAGCGCCAAAATTGAAGACACCACCATTGGCTGGCGTTTTGTCAATCCCAAAATGAAAGAGCAGCATGGTATTGACTCCATGCCTGAAACCGCTGAAAACGTAGCCGATGACTTTAAGGTTTCCCGCGAAGACCAGGATGCATTTGCACTGCGCAGCCAGGAACGTGCCGCACGTGCCATTGCTGAAGGCACGCTCAAGGAAGAAATTATCCCGGTTTCCATTCCCCAGAAAAAAGCCGATCCTAAAATCTTTGATACCGACGAGCATCCGCGTGCAACAACCCCCGAGGCACTGGCCAAACTGAAAGGTGTGGTGCGTCAGGGTGGTTCAGTCACTGCCGGTAACGCTTCCGGCGTGAATGACGGTTCATGCGCTGTATTGCTGGCCTCAGACGAAGCCGTGAAAAAATATGGCCTGACACCAAAAGCACGTGTGGTTGCCATGGCAACTGCCGGTGTTGCCCCCCGTATCATGGGTTTTGGCCCGGCGCCTGCCATTCGCAAAGTGCTTGACAAAGCCGGTTTAACCATCGAGCAAATGGACGTTATCGAGCTGAACGAAGCGTTTGCCGCACAGGCATTGGCGGTTACCCGAGATCTGGGCTTGGCCGATGACGCTGCCAATGTTAACCCGAATGGTGGTGCCATTGCATTGGGTCACCCCCTGGGGGCGTCAGGTGCCCGCCTGGTGACAACCGCCATGTATCAGCTGCAACGTACTGGCGGCCGTTACGCATTGTGCACAATGTGTATTGGTGTGGGCCAGGGCGCTGCCGTTATTATTGAACGCGTTTAATATCCGCGTTAGTTAATGACTGAAACCCAACCCTGTTATATATATACAGGGTTGGGTTTTTTGTTTGTACGCGAGTCGGGTATTTTGAATACAATAGACGTTTATTTTTTGCATTGATTAAAAACGAATGAATAAACCCCATTACCCTCATCCTGTTATTGCCAAAGAAGGCTGGCCTTTTCTGGCAATTGCGATTGTTGCCGCACTTATTGTTACGCTTTGGTCGTTTCCTGCCTCTATTCCATTCTGGATCATTGCCTTGTTTGTGCTGCAGTTTTTCCGGGATCCTGCCCGTTCCGCTCCTGAGGGTGAAAACCTTGTGCTTGCACCTGCCGATGGACGTATTGTTGCGGTAGAAGAGGTGTATGATATTTATGCGGAACGTAATGCACTTAAAATCAGTGTTTTCATGAATGTCTTCAATGTGCATTCCAATCGTTCCCCGGTAGATGGCACGGTTAAAAAAGTACAGTATTTTTCCGGAAAATTCTTTAACGCCGCCCTCGACAAGGCTTCCCTTGAAAATGAGCGTAATGCCATGGTATTGGAAACCGGTGATGGGCACACCGTTACTGCCGTACAGGTGGCCGGTCTGGTTGCCAAGCGCATTTTGTGCTATGCGCAGGCTGGTAATGAGCTTAAACGGGGGCAGCGTTACGGGTTTATCCGTTTTGGTTCCAGGGTTGATGTTTACCTGCCTTTGGGCTCTCGTCCCAGGGTGGTTATTGGTGATAAAGTAAGCGCAACCAGCACGGCTCTGGCTGATTTACCTCTTGAGTAGAAATATATTATGAATGAGCTTCACCGGCGTCGCAGCGTTTATCTGCTGCCCAATGCTTTTACAACGGCTAACCTGTTTGCGGGTTTCTATGCCATTGTGCAGGCAATGAATGGCCAGTTTGAAGTTGCTGCCATTGCCATTTTTGCCGCCATGGTGCTGGATGCCATGGATGGCAGGGTGGCCCGGCTAACCAATACGCAATCTTCTTTTGGTGAGCAATATGACTCCATGTCCGATATGGTGTCCTTTGGCGTTGCGCCTGCATTGGTCATGTACGAGTACCTGTTGCAGGATATTGGCAGGTGGGGCTGGATTGCCGCCTTTATTTATGTGGCGGGGGCGGCGCTTCGGCTAGCCCGTTTCAATACCAATATTGCCGTGGTGGACAGCCGTTTTTTTCAGGGTTTGCCCAGTCCTTCGGCGGCGGCACTGGTGGCGGGCTTTGTCTGGCTTTCGGTTGACAATAAAATTCCCGAATATGAGTTTCAGGCATGGATTGCTTTTGTCATTACTACGTATACCGGCATTACCATGGTAACGAATGCCCCGTTTTATAGCGGGAAATCACTGGCACTTGAGCGCAAATGGTCACCGGCCAGCATTATGCTGGCGGTTGTGTTGGTTTTTGCGGTTGTGTCAATTAACCCGCCCATTGTGTTGTTTGGCCTGTTTGTGGTTTATGCCTTATCTGGCTGGGTGGTATGGTATTGTCGCTGGCGAAAAGTCCGCCAGCACTATGATAAACGGCGTAACCCCGATGAACCGCAGTCCTGAAGCCGCTTTGCGGGACTGGTTTATTGGCCCCAGTTCCATTCCCATCGTTCGTACATGGGGTCGGGGCCGGGGTGGTAATGGGTAACCGCATCGCCATTGGGGCCAAAATAAACGTACATCAACGAGTTCCAGGCCCCGCTTTGTTTGTAGCGGTAACTCCATATTAATGAATTTTTGGTGCCCAGGCCCATTTGTTCTATGTCGGCCGGCGGGCCAAACTCGCAGGCAACATCATTTTGGGTCCATCGGTTATTGTCCAGCTTCTTGAAATGGGTATCGGTTAGCAAAGACTGTACCTTGTCTATATTGCCATTTTGGTCAAGATTGGCACCATAAGCATATTGCCCCAGGGGTTGCTGGCTCCAGATAAGTCTTTGCCGCCCGTCGACTAAAGTGCAGCGGTAATTGGGCGTTCCCATTACCTGTTCAACCTGGGTAAGGGGGCTGTTGGGTGGAATATCCCGATAAGTGCTGCATGCGCTTAATGACAGAAGAGCTACCGAGCCAAGCAATACCGGTTTGGACAGAAAACTGCGTGCTTTAACCAACATTTTGCTTTCCTTTTTGATGCCCAAGATAAATCGGGCATTATTTTTAAAAATAAGCTATAATTTTGTGCTTAACTGCATTTAATAAAATAAACAGTTAGATCTTATTCAATTTTAATCCATTTTCACGGTAATACGCCTCAGTGTTACCGCTTGTTCAAGAGGAATATCATGTCTGTAGCTGACATCAAAAAATCAGAGATTGTTGCCGAATTTGCCCGTAAAGAGGGTGATACAGGTTCTCCGGAAGTTCAGGTTGCTTTGCTAACTTCACGTATTAATGAATTGACAGATCACTTCAAAGCTCACAAGAAAGATCACCACTCACGTCGTGGTTTGCTGCGTATGGTTAGCCGTCGCCGTAAACTGCTTGACTACTTAAAAGGTCGTAACCCCGACGCTTACCGTGGCCTGATCGAAAAGCTTGGTCTGCGTAAGTGATTTCTGGGGTTTTTGCCCAAGAATAAAACCGTGCACAGTGCGCTTGTCGTGCTGTGCACGGTTTTTTTATTGTTGTTTATTTATCAGAGTTAATTGCATGGAATCATGGTGCATTTTTGAAGTGAACTGGTAAATAATTATTGTAAGGAATAAAAATGTTTAATAAAGTGACTAAGTCATTTCAGTATGGTGCACATACCGTCGTATTGGAAACGGGTGAAATTGCCCGTCAGGCTTCAGGTGCCGTTGTCGCATCAATGGGAGATACTGTTGTGCTGGCCACTGTTGTGGGCGCCAAACAGGCGAAAGCAGGGCAGGATTTCTTCCCTTTAACGGTTGATTACGTTGAAAAAACCTATGCTGCGGGCCGTATCCCCGGTGGTTTCTTCAAGCGCGAAGGCAAACCTTCCGAAAAAGAAACCTTAACTTCCCGTTTAATCGACCGCCCATTGCGTCCGTTATTCCCCGAGGGTTTCTATAACGAAGTCCAGGTTATCATCCACGTTCTGTCAGTCGATCCTGAAATTGATCCTGATGTCGTTGCAATGATTGCGTCATCGGCAGCCTTGTCTGTTTCCGGTATTCCTTTTGACGGTCCTATCGGTGCAGCCCGTGTCGGTTATATTGATGGCCAGTATGTATTGAACCCAACCGCAGCCCAGCTGGAAACATCTGAAATGGATCTGGTGGTTGCCGGTACTGAAGCGGCCGTAC